>NZ_CP183886.1:3220000-3300000 GCF_048572955.1 Pristimantibacillus sp. PTI5 | reverse complement strand
TCGTTGTCCTTCACAACTACCAGGTCTTCGCCAAAAAGCTTTACGGCCTCTTCCACCCATACGGGTCTGTTTGGCGTTTGTGGCGAGTTAGGGGCGTTTGATGACTCAGGCTCGAGCTGGAGCGTCTCGCTCTTCTGTTCGCTGGCTCCCTGCGCCGCCGCCTGCCAATCCTTCATCATGACCGTTACAATCCGGAATTGACCTCCAAGCACGTCATGCATTACCTTCTCAATAATATCACGATTTGCTGGTTTTTCGGTGGTTTCACGGTGCATTGTGTTCTTAAAAGCTACAAGGATGGCATCATCAGCCGATGCGACTGGCTCGCCGTCCTTCAACCAAGCGTGAACGGTTATTTTGGCATCCTTCACGCCTTGCAGCACATCATTCCACTTCATGCGGACTTGATTGAATTCCGGACTCCCGGCTGTCGCTAAATAAGGTTCCAGCTTAACAGTTGATCTTGCAATACCGCCTGAGCCTCCGAATGAAGTGCGAACCGCATTGGTGCGGGCAGCTTGCTTGCTAGCCCCATTGTCCGAAGACGTTTGGCCTCCGCCAGCCACTCCATTTTGTATAGCCTGTTCGAGCTTGCGTTCAAGCGCTTCAACCTGCTGCCGCAAACGCCCTACTTCGGCGGATTGAGCACCGCTCGAAGGCGAGGAAGCTGCATTTGCAGATGCCGCTCCATTAGCCGGTTGCTCGTCGCCTAGAGTGCAAAGCTTCATCAGCGCCACCTCAAACAAAGTTTGCGGCTGCGAAGCATGCTTCAGCTCAACTTGATAACGATTGAGCGTATCGATCATCGCAAACAGCCGTGAAGGCGTAAAAGCTTCGGCCATCATTTTGAAGCGCTCCGGATCCACAATACGTTCCGTAACTGCACCGCCCTGCGGCGCAAGCTTCATAACGAGCAAATCACGGAAATAATAAATTAAATTTTCCATACATTTATCCGCGCTTTTGCCGGCTTGCATCAAGCTTTCCACAAGCGGCATGATGGCAGACACGTTACGATCCTTGACCGCCTCGGCCAGCTGATAAAAATGATCAGCCGCCATTCCGCCGGTTACATCGACCGCCGCTTCAAGCGTGATGCGGTTGCCGGCAAAGGCAGAAACCTGCTCGAGCAAGCTTATTGCATCGCGCATGCCGCCTTCGGATAGTCTTGCGATATAAGCAATTGCATCCTTCTCGGCCTCTATGCCCTCTTCAAGACAAATTTTAAGCAAATGCTCTGCCTGCTCTTCGAGCGATACCTGCCTGAAATCGAAACGTTGACAGCGGGATATAATCGTCGCCGGCAGCTTATGCGGTTCGGTCGTCGCCAAGATAAAAATCACATGCCCCGGCGGCTCCTCCAATGTCTTCAACAAAGCATTGAATGCCTCGGCCGTAAGCATATGTACTTCATCTATGATATAAACCTTGTATCGCACTTCCGAAGGCGCATAACGCACTTTATCGCGAATATCGCGTATTTCATCAATCCCGCGATTGGATGCGGCATCGATCTCGATTACATCCATAATATGTCCCGCGGTAATCCCTATGCAAGCATCGCATTCATTACAAGGCTCTTCAGCCGGACCGCGTTCGCAGTTAACCGCCTTCGCTAGAATCTTCGCGGCACTTGTCTTTCCCGTTCCCCGGGGCCCGTTAAAAAGATAAGCATGCGAAACGCGTTGTTCGCGTATGGAATTCTGCAGCGTTTGAATAATATGCTGTTGTCCAACCATGTCCCGAAACGTCTGCGGACGCCAGGCACGGTATAAAGCGATATGTGACACGCAGACCTTTCCTTTCAACTTGCCTTTTCGTTACAATAAATTGCTCTACCCTTATTATACAACAACTATGTAGCAAGCAAAACTTTCTTTTGCCCGCTGATATCCCATTCTAGTAAAATATAAAAGCCCAATACACAAAAACACCTGCATCCGCCATTTCCGATTAAAATCGAACAGCGTCAACAGGTGCTACTTTTTGTTATTGTAATTATCTTTAAGTACCGTGCACCTACTCCTGATAAATGCGACCCAGGCGGCATCCTTGCACTACAGCTCGAGTCAGGCACTCCCCCGGCACATGAACTAATTTGCTTATGGCTGCTTCCTTCCGGACCTGACCGGGTTCACAAACGTCCATTGCGGAGGACCCAACTGTCAACACTGCTCGCAAGTGCCAGACCCTACATCAGCATAACCTCAAGTAGGAATTCAACCTCGCTACAGCGGATTGCGAGTTACAGGGCACCGCTACCTCCCCATCTAGCACGGTAAAAACAAGTATAGCTGATTCCGTTACAAAGCGCAACTCGTACAACCGAATTGGAAACCGATTACTGCCGATTACCTTTTCGTTTCCACATGCACCCTATACCGCGGCATATTATACTGAACAACAGACTGTGCCTTCGCGCGCAGCTGCTCGATTTGACCATCGGACATAGAATCATCTACGTCTAAATTTACGTGCAGATCCGTTCCATTAAAATAAATTTGCGTATGCTCAATGCCGGCAATAGGCTCCAGCACTTGTTCAATCATCTTGCCGTCGGCGTTATAGTTAAGGTATTGATGGCGATTCGGCAAGTTTGGGTTACTGTTGGAATACCCCATATATCCGTCGTGGCCGTAGGTTTTCAAATTATCCTGTTCGCCATTCCCACATGCCGAAAGCGTTACGGCTAACAACAGTATGCAGAGCGCCATCATGGAAATTCGACATATAAACAATGGTCTGGAAAAATCGAACCGTTTCTTATGCAATCAAAAAACCTCCCTTCTAACCAATAGGATGGCTGAGGGAGGCTCTTGTATTCTGCCAAATAAAGGCGGAACGATTTGTTGGATTAAATGCCGTATTTCTTCTTGAAACGATCGACGCGACCGCCAGCATCCAGGAACTTTTGCTTACCCGTGTAGAATGGGTGGCATTGGGAACAAACCTCTACGCGAAGGCTCGGTTTAATCGAACCTGTCTCGAAGGAATTTCCACAAGCGCAAGTTGCTGTAATGATGTGGTATGTCGGATGAATAGCTTGTTTCATCTCGTTCACCTCTTTCTGCCCTGAATCGCATGCGGACTCAGAGTTAAATCACACACCTTAGATTATAGCATGAACTCTTTTGTAGTTGCAATGAATTATCGCTCATATGTCAATATTAGCTCCATTTACCGATATTGGAATTTTTAACGAAGCAATGCAGCTGGCGGAACATGCGTGTAAGAGCCAATCACGACATCCGGAAGCTCCTCGCGGAAAATCTCAAGCATTTGCTTCATTCCATAAATCTCGCCCTGCGCCTTTGGAATAATCGCCAAGTAGCTCTCCGGGTCGATATTCAGATTTCGCATTTGAATAAGTTTCAAGCCCGTACGCTTCACAAATCCGATCATCGCTTCGATTTCTTCCTCGCGATCGGTAACACCTGGGAAAATCAAGTAGTTAATAGAAGTATATACTCCATTATCAGAAGCATACTTCAGCGACTTCTCGACATTCTTCAATGTATATCCCCGCGGCTTGTAATAAGCATTATAGTGGTCGTCGAGCGCGCTAATTGTGCTGACACGCATGAGATTAAGGCCGGCATCAACGATGGCGCGCATGTAATCCGTCAAACCTGCGTTGGTGTTAATGTTAATGTAACCAAGCGAGGTCTGGCTGCGCACACGCTGCATCGCCTCTACTATAATTTTGGCTTGCGTGGAAGGTTCGCCTTCACAGCCTTGTCCAAAGCTGATAATCGACTCCGGCTCGCGCAGATGCTCCAGCATAATTTCAACAACCTCATCGACCGTTGGCTTGAAGTTCATCCGTGTTTGAGGAGCGACAAAGCCGCTGTCATCCGGTTGCTCCGATATGCAGCCAAAGCAGCCAGCGTTGCATGAATAGGATACTGGAACAGCTCCTTCCCATCTTCCAAGAAACGTATTGGAGGAGGTCAGGCACTCATAGCCTAAAGCGCAATTGGAAAGATGCTTATAAAGACGATTCTCTGGGTATTTGGCAAGCAAGCGCTCGACTTGAATGCCTAACTCGCCTCGGTCGCAATTAAGCGGATCCCATCTCTCCGGATCATCGCACTGCTCAGCCGTTACGTAGAAGTTCCCATCCTTCCATACGACAGCCGTATAGCCGAAAAGAGGGAGCTTTTCATTCTTGTCTGCTTTTACATATCCAGGCAAGCATAAACGGGTGAAGCCTTGCGGCAGCAAGGCGCCAACCGCTTGCGCTCCGCCGGGAAGCATTTGCATCTCGCCCGTCTCCGGATTAAGTCCGATTGGCCTAGTGAACGGCAAGCTCACTAATGTCGCTCCGTTAGGAAGAGGAATCAATTCCTCCTCCATAATTTCCACAATCATATCGCCACTTCTGCCAAGGGCTATAAAATCGGGGTGATCAAATACATTTCCTTTTTCATCCGCATATACGAGATTCATGTTGTTCTCCTTCCTGCGGTCTTACGAACCGTGCGTGGTTCTTGGCGCCGGACGCCTGCTGGTCGTTGTCGTACTGCTCTTGATGCCGGACCGCTCCGGCTTCGCTTCTACCGTTGTATCAAGAGACATGAGAAACTGTTCGTTATTCTCGCTGTCTTTAAGTTTTTTCAAGAAATTATCGACATAGTCCGGCGTATCCGTCATTCCTCTGCGGATGGCCCAAACCTTCTCAAGCTCTTCCTTCGTAAGCAGCATCTCTTCGCGTCTCGTACCGGATCTGCGCAAATCAAGAGCCGGGAAAATACGTCGCTCGGAGAGCTTGCGGTCAAGATGAAGCTCCATGTTGCCCGTACCTTTAAATTCTTCATAAATGATATCATCCATACGCGAGCCCGTCTCGATTAGCGCAGTCGCGAGAATCGTCAAGCTGCCGCCCTCTTCAACGTTCCGGGCCGAACCAAAGAACCGTTTTGGACGATGGAACGCCGCAGGATCGATACCGCCGCTCAGCGTACGTCCAGATGGAGGAATAACCAAGTTATACGCCC
This sequence comes from Pristimantibacillus sp. PTI5, assembly GCF_048572955.1. Taxonomy (GTDB): domain Bacteria; phylum Bacillota; class Bacilli; order Paenibacillales; family Paenibacillaceae; genus Pristimantibacillus. Next base: position 3,295,003 of record NZ_CP183886.1, on the reverse strand, counting down.
TTGCAAGTCGGGTGATACTATCCATCAAGATAACAACATCCTTCTTGTGTTCAACAAGGCGAAGAGCTCTTTCAAGTACCAGCTCAGCTACTTTAATATGATTTTCCGGCAGCTCGTCGAATGTGGAGGCAATAACCTCGCCTTTAACAGAGCGCTGCATATCCGTAACTTCCTCGGGACGCTCATCTATGAGCAGGACAAACAATTTGATATCGGGACGGTTTTCTGAAATACTGTGGGCGATTTCTTTGAGCAGCAATGTCTTACCCGTCTTCGGAGGAGCAACGATCAAGCCGCGTTGTCCAAGTCCTACAGGAGCGAGCAAATCCATCATGCGAGTGGAAAGCTTCGACGATGTCGTCTCAAGAACCAGCTTCTTTTCTGGATAAAGAGGAGTAAGCGCAGGAAAATGCAGTCGTTCCGAAGCCGTTTCAGGGTTTTCGCCATTTACGGCGTTGACCTGCAGCAAACCAAAGTAACGCTCATTTTCTTTTGGCGGTCGGCATTTGCCGGATACAAGATCTCCGCTCCTTAAATCGAACCTGCGAATTTGCGATGCCGAAATATAAATATCTTCCTTGCTCGGCAGATAGTTAATAGGCCGTAAAAATCCGAAGCCTTCCGATAAAATATCGAGCACGCCTTCCATAAACATAAGACCGCTCTTCTCAGCCTGTGCACGTAGAATGGCAAAAATTAATTCCTTCTTCTTTAGCGTTCCGTAATAGGGAACTTGAAATTGCTTCGCTAATTTGTATAGATCAGTCAATTTCATCTCTTCTAGATCCGCGATCTGAAGGTCTGTCATATTCTCACCACTTTATTCAATTTTCATTATGATTTTGTATATCTAGTAAAATCATAGGACTGATTAAACAGCATTGCCGAATTAGGCGCCGTCTATTCCACAGCGCCCGCATCGTCCTACTCCTTAGGATGAGGCTTCCGTTTCACGCCACACTTCAGCACCCAACCGGCATAGATTTTCTACTAGATTATCATAACCTCGGTCAATATATTCGACACCTGATATTTCGGTAACGCCTTCGTCAACCGTCAGAGCGGCAACAACAAGCGCCGCGCCTGCGCGCAAATCGGCAGCTTTTACTTTAGCCGCATTGAGCTTTCCGCCCTCGATAACTGCCGAGCGGCCTTCAACGCGAATGTTGGCTCCCATCCGAGAGAGCTCGGGAACATGCTTGAATCGAGTGCCATAAACGTAATCCGACAGTATGCTGACTCCGTTTGCTTGCGTCAGCAAGGTCGTCATTGGGGATTGAAGGTCGGTAGGAAATCCTGGATATACAAGTGCCTTCACATCGATTGCTGTATATTCGGGCCGGCCAATAATTCGGATGGATTCATCCATTTCGATGACTTGAACACCCATCTCTTCAAGCTTAGCCGTCATGGCTTCCAAGTGCTTAGGAATAACATTATCAATAAGGACATCGCCGCGGGTTGCAGCAGCGGCAATCATATACGTGCCGGCTTGAATACGATCAGGAATAATGGAATGTCGGCAGCCGTGAAGCCGGTCGACTCCTTCAATACGAATCGTCTCGGTTCCAGCACCTTTGATTTTTGCGCCCATGGCATTTAGGAGAGTAGCTACATCTATAATTTCAGGCTCTTTTGCCGCGTTTTCGATAATCGTTAATCCTTTGGCCCGGGAGGCCGCAAGCATAATGTTAATGGTAGCTCCGACACTCGATACATCGAGATAAATTTTCGCTCCGCGCAGCTCCTTGGCGAAAATTCGAATCGAACCGTGATCATTGGTTACCGTAGCGCCCAATGCTTCAAACCCTTTAATATGTTGGTCAATCGGCCTCGGCTCAAAATTGCAGCCGCCAGGCATACCTATCGTCGCTTCTCCAAACCTGCCGAGCATTGCGCCCATTAGATAATATGAGGCACGAAGCAGCTTTACTTTTCCATTCGGCATGGCCTTAGAGACAAGTTCCGAGGGGTCAATGCGCATCATGTCGCCGTCACGCTTGACGACTGCGCCAAGTTCTTGCAAAATTTCGCTGTAAACAGCTACATCGCTTATAATCGGCAAGTTATCCAGCACAACTTCTGATTCTGCCAAAATGGCAGCAGGTACAAGCGCAACCGCGCTGTTCTTCGCCCCGCTGATCTGTACAGTACCGCGAAGCGGCCGTCCGCCGCGTATCATCAATTTCTCCATCTAATTATATTTCCTCCCGTAGATTGGAAGAGAATAAAGGAAGAACCGCCAAAGCAAGCGAGCTTTGTACCCGATTGCCCATTTAGAGGCGGTTTAGTTCCTTTGCTCCTGTTATTACGCTTGGTTGTTGCTTCCGAACAAACGGATATTTCTTGGACAACAGATAACAGCCTTCATCGCATTGCGAGCAGGCGTCGTGTATTTGCGCGGATCGAATACTTCACTGTTAAATGAATGGTCTTCACGAACAGGTCACGTATAAGCCGCTTTGATTTCTGTAATTACGTTGGTTTGCCTGCGCCAGCTGTGATGGACTAAGGAATTCTTCAAACGGAACGTTCATGCATATGTCTGTTCCGACTTGTCATTCTGAGCCATTATAACATATTGGGGCTTGAAATACTAAAGCTTGTTTACTGCTTCCAGGAAATGAAAAAAACGACACCGTCTTCAAGCAAGCGACGATGCCGTTTATTAGCTGAATTTAGGAGCCTATTGCAAAGCGACTTGCGGAGTTTCCGCCGCGCAGCTGCATATTTACCGCAATCCGCATCTCATCGATGTCGAATGGCTTCGTAAAGTGCATTAATGCGCCAAGATCCGTCGCTTCTTTGATCATATCGAGTTCACCGTAAGCCGTCATCATGATGACTTTGATGTTGCGATCGATCGTTTTGACATGCTTCAAAATTTCCAAACCATCCATGCCAGGAATTTTCATATCCAGCAGCACAAGATCAGGAGCCTCGTTTTTCACGATTTCCAAAGCCAGCTTGCCATTAGACGCTTGGAACGTATTGTAGCCCTCGCTGCTGAAAACTTCCATTAGCAACACGCGAATACCGTTCTGATCATCAACGATCAATACTTTCTTCTTATCCAACTCCAAATCCCCCCGCGACTGAGTTTACCCTTGAAAATGGCCAACTCTTCCATAATCGTTAATATATTCGCTAAAGTGGGTATATAATCCTTCTCTCGGCGAGAAAAACTTATCAGGTGTTGTTATAGAATATGTCATTGATAGAAATGGCTCAAAAATTACTCCGAATAGTTAAGCGCAGCTTGTACGAATCCGCGGAACAACGGCTGCGGGCGATTCGGTCTTGAAGTGAATTCCGGATGGAATTGAACAGCCAAGAACCATGGGTGATCAGCCATTTCTACCATTTCCACCAGACGTCCGTCCGGTGAAGTTCCGGAAATCGTCAGACCGGCTGATTCAATCGCTTCACGGTACTCATTGTTAAATTCATAACGATGACGGTGACGCTCGTAAACAAGCTCGTCTCCATACTCCCGCGCAGCAAGGGTTTCGGACTTCAGCTTGCAAGGATATAGACCCAAGCGCATCGTACCGCCCATATCTTCAATGTCCTTCTGATCCGGCAGCAAATCGATGACCGGATAAGGAGTGGACGAATTAATTTCCGAGCTATTCGCACCCGCAAGTCCCGCAACGTTGCGGGCATATTCAATGACAGCCACCTGCATACCTAAGCAGATACCGAAGAATGGAATTTTTTTCTCGCGCGCATATTTGATTGCCGTAATCTTGCCTTCGATACCGCGATCGCCGAAGCCGCCTGGCACAAGAATGCCATGAACGCCTTGCAGCTGCTCATCCACATTCTCGTCCGTTAGCTCATCGGCATGCAGCCAGCGGATTTTCACTTCCGAATCCGATGCAATACCCGCATGCTCGAGCGATTCCACAATGCTGAGATAAGCATCGTGCAAGGCAACGTATTTACCTACGATAGCAATCTCCGTTTTCTTATGGAGCGATTTAACGCGCTTAACCAGTTCTTCCCATTCGCGCATGTCCGGCTGTTCGGTTTTTAGCTTGAGATGGTTAACGACAATCTCGTCAAGACCTTCTTCGCGAAGCATCAAAGGCACCTCATACAAGGTGGATGCATCGCGGCATTCTACGACTGCATTTGCATCGATATCGCAGAACAAACCGATCTTGCGTTTCAAGTCTTCGGCAAGCGGATGCTCCGTACGGCAGACAATAACGTTCGGCTGAATGCCGATGCTGCGCAGTTCCTTAACGCTGTGCTGAGTCGGCTTCGTTTTCACTTCGCCTGCAGCTTTGATATAAGGAATGAGCGTAACATGAATGTACATCACATTGTCGCGTCCGATATCGCTCTTGATTTGACGGATGGCTTCAAGGAAAGGCAAGCTCTCAATGTCGCCTACGGTACCGCCGATTTCTGTAATGACAACATCCGATCCCGCCTCTTTGCCCGCGCGGAATACACGATCCTTGATTTCATTCGTAATATGCGGAATAACCTGAACGGTTCCACCCAAGTAGTCGCCGCGACGTTCTTTGGTAATCACGTTGGAATAGATTTTGCCGGACGTCACGTTATTGTTCTTCGAAAGGTTAATATCGATGAACCGTTCATAGTGACCTAGATCCAGATCCGTTTCCGCACCGTCATCGGTAACGAATACTTCACCGTGCTGATATGGACTCATCGTTCCCGGGTCCACGTTAATGTAAGGATCAAACTTCTGAATCGTTACTTTGAGGCCTCTGTTCTTCAGCAATCGGCCGAGCGAGGCTGCTGTAATCCCTTTGCCCAAAGACGACACTACGCCGCCGGTTACAAATATATATTTGGTCACTGTGATGATACCCTCCAAGCTCCTATGGTTAATGTTTAGGTTTGCCCATTTACTCGATAAACATGGATGCGGATACACTCTGCCCATCCATCCAGTTTGTGGAAATGCATCCTACAGACCCATCCCTCACAAACAAAAAAAGTGACACCCGTAGCAACGGGGCACTTTTCCTTTTTTGGCATATATAAAAATATAAGCAAGCACAACTTTGCCATCATACTGCGCTTATATTTCAGCGCGCGACGAGTCTCTACCGCGATAAGACGGCAGCAGTCGTACACGCTTGTATGCATTATTTGTTAACCGAATCTTTAGCCCATGAGATAGTTTACTCCGCGCTTGCAGCACCTGTCAAGCGAAACTGACAGGATGATCGGTGCACCGCTGCCATTTATTCGGCTGGAGCTCGTACCACCGTGGATGAAAAAGGAAGACAACGTATAAGCTTGTTGATTCGGCCTTAGCCATTCAGCAAACTACTTGCCGTCATTCTCTTCTTCATCCTCAAAATCCTCGTCATCCGAATCATCGTCATCCGCGTCCAATTCGCCGTCGACTTCTTCTTCGTCCAGCTCCTCGTCATCAATGCCGACTTCCTCGTCAACTTCCGCTTCCTCTTCCGCTTCTTCGAAGTCCTCACGGTCCTCATCGAACACGTCATAGTCTTCTTCAGCCTCTGCGTAAGTATCCTCTTCTTCGTCCGCAAACACATCGTCATCCTCAAGATCATCGTCGTCGTTGATGATACGTGTGCGCTTCGCATTGCCAACAGGATCCTCGGAACGTTCAACCGGATACCAGCGCTTCAGTCCCCACATATTGCTGCCGACGCAAGCAAAACGGCCGTCAATGTTGATTTCCGTATAAACCTGTGCGATGAACTGGTTGATTCCGTCTGCGGAAAGACCGCGTATTTTAGCGATCTCCATCATAAGATCGCGATAGTAGTAAGGCGTATTAGCCGCTTTCAGCACTTCAAAGGCCAAATCGACCATAGGCATTTCCTTCATACGTTCAGGATCCAGCTTTAACGTAAAATTGCTGCTGCTCATATGGACACATCCTCTCTTGCCAATCAAATTATGTACTCGTTCATTCCTTCAAAATGCAAGGATCGTGTACGTTGTCCTCTTATACACCGCTCACATTTCATTGCGCAGCGAGCGGATCGTGCCAGAGGATGGCATCCGTCGATTACGCTAGTCAAAGTATAGTAAAACCTATTTCCTCCAAAAAAGCAAGCGGCCCCGATTGCTCCGGCACAGCTTGGACTTAAATGCAAAAAGCGAAAGGATAATCCTTCCGCTTTGACTGTATCCATCCGGCCATGACACGAGGTAACGTACCTTGGACGTAAGAGCCCCTGAGAACTCTTTGTTCATCGTATGTACACGGGCGATTTTTGACACCGTTTGCTGCCTATTTATGCGAAAAAAGGCAAGTGGCTCATGCGATAACGAGCGCTTGGTCATACAATAGTGCAGCATGGTCCGTCGGGAGGGGAAGCCAAGTTTGGACACCGTCGCTTTTATCCGCTTGTTGCAGGATACGATGGCTTGCACGGACAAAACGACTGTAAAACGAATCATTCGTTTTCAGCGTGCGAGCGACTACCGATACTTCCTACAGCAAATGCCTCAGGTCGCTTCGTCGTCGCCACAAAAAAGCATCAGAAAAATGCCCAGCATTCTTGGAATAGCTTGCAGATTGCCGGCCGAGGAAACGTTAGAGCGGTTCTCGGGACGTATATGGATTGAAAAGGACTGCAAAATAAGCGTTCATTCTTCTACGCAAAAATCGATTGTCGTTGATAAAGGCATACCTTGGGGCGTCAATCAAATCAAAGCTCCGCAAGCATGGAGCACCACGACCGGCCATCGGATAAAGGTCGGCGTCATCGATACGGGGGTTGATTTCAGCCATCCCGATCTTCAGCATTCGCTCTCGCGAGGCATCAACTTGCTGAATCGCAGCATGCTCCCGCATGACGATAACGGTCACGGCACGCATATTGCAGGAACCATTGCGGCAGCCAATCAGCTCCAGGGGATGATCGGTGTTGCGCCCCGTGCATTGGTATCGCCCGTCAAAGCCTTCGACCATAATGGGAGCGCCTTCGTCTCCGACATTATTCTCGGTATCGAGTGGTGCATTCGCAATCGCATGAATGTGATTAACATGAGCTTCGGCATGAAGACCCGCAGCAAAGCCCTGCTTGGAGCCGTCATAAATGCCCACAACGCCGGGATCATCATCGTCGCTTCCTCCGGCAACGACGGGAAGCGGCGCTCTGTCGATTACCCGGCTCGCTATCCGCAGACGATTGCTGTCGGAGCAACCAACAAGCTCCGCCGCGTTGCCCCGTTCAGCAATCGCGGCGCATATATCGATGTCTATGCGCCGGGCGACAAAATCATTTCGGCTTGGCTCCGCGGCAAATATAACGAAATGAGCGGCACATCCATGGCTACCTCGCATGTCAGCGGAGCGATTGCGCTGTTGCTCGCGCATAAGCCAGGTTTAACGCCTGCCGAGATCAAGGCCATTATTAAACGCTCCGTGCAGTCTCTAAGGGGCAGCAAAGCCCGCCGAACGATCGGCGAGCTTGATGTGATGCGTATGATGCAAGCCGTGGATAAGGCATGATTCCACGGCTTATTTTTATGAAACGGGAGCTTACATACGCTCGGGAGCAGAAACGCCGACAAGACGAAGCACATTAGCAATCGAGATACGCACGGCTGCAAGCAAGGCAAGCCGGGCCTGCGATTGCTCGGCATCCTCCGTAATCACCCGCTCCGCTCTGTAATAGCTGTGGAACTGGGACGCGAGCTCATATACATAACGGATAAGGCGATGCGGTGCATATTGCGCAGCCGCTTCCGAGATTTCCTGCGGCAGCTCGCCGATCTTGCGAAGAAGATCGAACTCGCCTTCCGCAGTCAGCTTGCTGAAATCGATGCTGTCAGCAGCATTAAGCACTAATCCTTGTTCCTCCGCCTGCCTGAAAATGCTGCAAATCCTTGCATGCGCATATTGCACATAGAATACCGGGTTTTCATTTGACGTAGAAATGGCGAGATCCATATCGAAATCAAGATGCGAATCCATGCTCCGCATGGAGAAGAAGTAACGAATCGCATCGATGCCAACCTCGTCCATCAAATCCTCCATCGTAACGGCTTTACCCGTACGCTTGGACATTTTCATTTTTTCGCCGTTTTGGAACAAGCTGACCATTTGCGCAATGAGCACGGTCAATTTCTTCGGATCGTTGCCGAGCGCCTCCATAGCCGCTTTCACGCGTGGGATATACCCATGGTGATCGGCGCCCCAAATGTTGATCATTTGATCGAAGCCGCGGCCGTATTTGTCGCGGTGGTAAGCGATATCCGGCGTCAAATACGTATAAGAGCCGTCATTTTTCACAAGGACGCGGTTTTTGTCATCGCCAAAGGTCATCGTAGACAGCCACGTCGCGCCTTCTTCTTCATAGACATGCCCTGTTGCTTTTAGAGCTTCAAGGCCCTGCTCCACTTGGCCGCTCTCATAAAGCGCAGTCTCGCTGTACCAAACATCGAAGCCTACGCGGAATCTTCCGAGATCGCGTTTGATCTTGTCGAGCTCGCGCTCCAAACCGAACTGGCGGAAAAACGTAAACCGTTCCTTATCGGGAAGCTCCAACAGCTTATCTCCCTCTTGCTCGACGAGCAGCTGGGCAAAGCCGATAATATCCTCGCCATAATAACCGTCTTCCGGCATTTCAGCAGCTTGTCCAAGCGCCTGGCGGTAACGGGCCTCGATGGACACAGCCAGATTCTCTACCTGTTTGCCGGCATCATTGATATAGTATTCGCGCGTAACATCGTAACCCGCGTAATCCAGCACGTTACACAATGCGTCGCCCACAGCCGCGCCGCGCGCATGCCCAAGATGCAGGCTGCCTGTCGGGTTTGCGCTGACGAACTCTACCTGAACGCGCTTGCCGTTGCCGTCTAACGTCCGCCCGTAGTTTTCGCCGGCCTCGATTGCAGCACTTACTACCGGATAAAGGTAGCTGTTGTCCATGCGGAAGTTGATAAAGCCCGGACCAGCAATCTCTGCGGATTGAATGGACGCTTTTTTCGTATCCAAGTTCGCTACGATCGCTTCCGCAATCTGACGGGGATTCTTCTTCGCAAGCTTAGTCAGCTGCATAGCTGCATTCGTTGCCAAATCCCCATGCGATTTGTCCTTCGGCACTTCAATGACGAAAGCAGGAAGCTCTTCCCGCGCCGCCAAGCCTGCTGCTACTGCTGCATCCGCGATGGCCGCCTTCACCTGCTCGTACATTTTCTCTAATACGTTTGCACTCATTAATTTATTTCCTCCTGTATATGGAGCCGAATATGGAAACGGCCCGACATTTGTTCATCTACGTGCATTTCGTACTCCCACTCCAGCGTAAATGGCAGCTGCTCCGGCAAGGTCTCCGCAGCCGTGTTCACGCCGTCGCCATCCGGGAGCAGCAGGGATAGCCGCATCGTATCCGTTTCAAGCGAAAATGACGTCATCGACGAATCGTATCGTCCCGTACGCCTAAGTCCCGGCACAAACAGCTGTTCCGATTCAATCACGCCTCGGCGCATGATGGACAGCTCGCCCAGGCGGTATTTGACAAGCGTACGCACTTCTCCGGACTTTGGGTCGCCTTCTACCGCCGGCTCGCTGTAGCGAATATAAATCGACCGCTCCTTGCGGAACCATTCGCCTTTATAAACGTGAATGTGCGAGCTTCCGTCCTGCACGCTCTCCAAAGTAATTCGCACTTTCCTGTTCTCAGCCATCCTCTTGCTCCTGTTATCAGTCTAATCTTATGTAACTACTATATACAGGAAGCCTCTTAATTTCAACGCTAGAGCACGGTTAAGTTGCAGCGTACGGCACAATTACCCGCCACGCCTCTACCCGATCCTCCAGTGTTCTCATTTTCGGCGTAGGTATCGGACTCGATGAAGGAAGCTTCAACAGCGTGATATGCTGAAAACTGTCATGCCCGCCGTAAAACTTATGAAAGGTGTCGTAAGCCTTGGCTCCGTTAAAAGCAAAGCAGCGCAGCCCGGGGTAATCGGCAACAAGATCCGGCAATTTCTGAGGCACCTCCGCGCGAATATTCACGTCCAAGCTGCCTTCCCGCTCACAGGACTCCATTACGTCCCACAGAGCCAGGCGATGCTCCTTCAGAAAAGCAAGGCGGTTTTCATATACGGGATCCATGTCGGAATCGTTAAACAAACGGTAAATAATCCGCCACATAAAGTTTTGCGGATGTGCGTAAAATTGCTGGTGCTCCAGTGATTTCACGCTGGGCGCCGTCCCTAAGATCAGCACGCGCGCGCGATCATCAATAACGGGCGGAAACGAATATATGCGCATAAAACATCCTCCAATATATGAATTAGTTTGATATTTCGACAAAATCGAATTCCATGCAGGCCCGGATGCTTCATTTAGCACATGAAGGCCGCCGGATACCGGTCTTTGGGCTACATCGTAGTTTGCGCATCGGGAACTTACCTTAATCGCCGGGAAGCGTTCCTCATCTTCTCACAACAGCCTTGGAGCCGCTGCTGGCACAGCAAACTCCTTATTGACCATACTAAAGCAAAATCAGCAGTTTGAACCGCCTAAACCAGCTATATTGCCCTAATGCAGCGCGGCAGCCCTAACTAGCGTATGCTCTGCTTCATCACCAAAAAAGGCTTCGCCGCCAAGCGGGATGATTACCGCTGGCAGCGAAGCCTTTATTTGATTTCTTCTATTTCACCGTGAAACGAGCTTATGCCGCCAATGGATGGCGACGGCCGTTTACGCCTGTAACAAATGCTATTTCAAGAAACCGAGCAGCATCTCGCGGATGACCTTAGCCGCTACGATCTGCGTTTGCTCTGTCGGATCATAAGCCGGCGCAACCTCAACGAGGTCAAAGCCGACGATATTCACGCCGGAACGAGCGATGGCATGCACCGATTCGATAAGCTCCTTCGATGTGATGCCGCCCGCTTCCGCCGTACCTGTACCAGGCGCCGCGGATGGATCAAGCACATCGATATCGATAGTCAAATAAACCGGACGGCCCTCAAGCTCTGGAAGCACCTTTTTCAACGGCTCCAGAACCTCAAACGGGTGAAAGTTGATGTTCTCGCGCGCATACTGCCATTCCTCGCGGGAACCCGAACGAATACCGAATTGGTAGATGTTCTGTCCGCCCATTAAACCAGCTGCTTTGCGCAGCGGCGTGGAGTGCGACAACGGCTCGCCTTCATACGACTCGCGCAGATCAGCGTGAGCGTCGAAGTGAATGATCGCAAGATCAGGGTACTTCTTGTACACCTCTTGGAAAATCGGCCAAGAAACCAAATGCTCGCCGCCGAGTCCAACAGGGATTTTGCCATCGTCCAGAACGCCGCGAACGAATTCGCCGATGATTTCCAGACTGCGCGCCGCGTTGCCGAAAGGCAGCAGCAAATCGCCGGCATCGAAATATTCGATATCCTCAAGGCTGCGGTCTAAGTAAGGGCTGTATTCTTCGAGTCCGATCGACACTTCGCGGATGCGCGGGGGGCCGAATCGGGAGCCCGGACGGAAGCTGACCGTGAAATCCATCGGCATGCCGTAGATAACCGCTTTGGAAGCTTCATAATTGTCCGAACTCAGAATGAAGACATTGCCCGAATATTTTTGATCCAATTTCATGAGGCTTGTCCTCTCCTTCTATAGCGTAGCCGCTTGTTACTTAATAAGATCTTCTACGAATTTAGGCAGCACGAATGCAGCCTTGTGAAGACGCGGCGTATAATATTTCGTATCGATTTCCGGGATTGCCGTTTCGTCAACAGCAGTCGGATCGTACTTTTTGCTGCCCATCGTGAACGTCCACAGACCGCTCGGGTAAGTTGGAATGTTCGCGCCGTAAACACGAACGATCGGGAATACTTCCTTCACGTCTTTATTTACGCTTTGGATCAGGTCAGCCTTGAACCAAGGATTATCCGTTTGCGCAACGAAGATGCCATCTTCCTTCAAGGATTCGTAAATGCCTTGGTAGAAGCCTTTGGTAAAGAGGTTGGCAGCAGGGCCTACTGGCTCCGTAGAATCAACCATGATAACATCGTACGTATTTTTATGATCATGAATATGCATAAAGCCGTCGTTTACAAGCACTTCAACGCGCGGGTTGTCGAGCTCGCCAGCGATGGATGGCAAGTATTTTTTGGAGTACTCGATTACTTTACCGTCGATATCGACAAGTACAGCCTTTTTTACCTTAGGGTGTTTCATGACTTCGCGAATGACGCCGCCGTCTCCGCCGCCTACAACCAGCACGTACTCCGGATTCGGATGCGTGAAAAGAACAGGATGCGCAACCATCTCGTGGTAAACGAACTCATCCTTAACCGTTGTCATAACCATGCCGTCAAGCACAAGCATCGTTCCGAATTCTTCGGTTTCGATCATATCCAGCTGTTGAAAATCCGTTTGTTCATTAACATAAGTTTTAGTAATCTTCGCCGTAATGCCGAAGCTGTCTGTTTGTTTTTCCGTATACCACAATTCCATGTCGTAAAATCCCTTCTTTCCTTCAATCGTTCAACCTGTATTATAGTAAAATTATACCCCTACTACAAGTGTTCAGCAGCGACTACCATGTTAATGTATTTTGAACGGTTTTTCCATATATCCATTGATTTTTCTAAGATGATTATATCTTCTGTAGCATAACACCCGCGCTTCGCAATTATCCTTCGCAAACCGCATCGCGGTTTCCCCCTCTGACGATAAACAACCATTTTCTACAGAAGCAGCCAAATATTTAGGCAATCGACGGCTATTCTTGAATAGTAAGTTCCTTGTTTTTCCATACTAAGGAAAAGCGAAGTTTGCACGGAAGGGAGCCCGCTCCATGAAAAAATCATCTAACCGGCAGGGGAAGCCGCGACGCCAGCCTGCTATACCCTATATAACTGAAAGGTTCCTTCCCCATGTTCTGAAAATGAAAAGATGGCTGCGCTGGTCCATAGCGGCGTTCACCCTATTCTTGCTTATCATGGCCGGCACGCTCATCTATTTGCGCACGCAATCGCTGCCAGTCACCGCCATTAGCCAAACCTCGCAGATGATCGATTTGCAAGGGAATGTCATCGACACCTTTCACGCCGGAGAAAACCGCCGTTCCGTACAGCTCTCCGACATCTCGCATTACGTCATCGAAGCGACTTTAGCGATTGAGGACAGGCGGTTCTACGACCATCGCGGCTTCGATGTCAAAGGAATGGCCCGCGCCGTGATGGTCAACGTCCAAAGCTTCTCCGCCCGGCAGGGCGCGAGCACGCTCACGCAGCAGCTGGCGCGCAATCTTTATTTGACGCATGAGCGTACCTGGCAGCGCAAAATGAAGGAAGCGATGTACACCGTTCAGCTTGAGATGAGCTACTCCAAGGACGAAATACTCGGCATGTATTTGAATCAAATTTATTACGGGCATGGCTCTTACGGCATCGAAGCCGCGGCCATGATGTATTTCAATAAGCATGCCTCCGAGCTCTCATTGGCGGAAAGCGCCATGCTGGCAGGCATTCCGAAGGGGCCGAAGTATTATTCCCCCTACCTGAATATGAAAAACGCCAAAGACCGCCAGCTTACGATTTTGCAAGCCATGCTTGAGGGCGGCTCCATTACATCCGAACAGGCAGACGCAGCTTATGCGGAGGTGTTGGATTTCCAAACGCTCGGCTCCGGCTCGCAGGAGGGGTTTGCTCCGTATTTCCGAGATTATATCCGGTACATCGCCGTGGACAAGCTTGGCATCGATGAGCATTTGCTGAACGAGGGCGGCATTACGATTTATACGACACTGGATCCGGAAGCGCAAGCAACGGCGGAGGAGGTCATTGCGGAAGGGATCCCGGAGAGCTCGGAGCAGCAAGCGGCGCTTATCGCCATCGATCCGCGCAACGGGTATATCAAAGCGATGGTCGGCGGCAGAAACTATAAGCAAAACCAATATAACCGCGTTTTTGCCAAAACACGCCAGCCCGGCTCCTCCTTTAAGCCCTTCTTGTATTTAACGGCTTTGCAGAGCGGGTTCATGTCGCCGGTAACCCGCTATATGAGCGAGCCGACCGTGTTCACCTACGATGAAGGGCGTAAAACCTACGAGCCGCATAACTATGGCGATAAATACTTGAATGAGCTCATTGACATGCGGAAGGCGCTGGCAAGCTCGGATAATATTTATGCGGTCAATACCATTATGACCGTTGGCGCCGACAAAGTGATTGAGACCGCCAGGAAGCTCGGAATAGACAGTCCCATGCAGCCTGTACCTTCGCTGGCGCTTGGCACCTTTCCGGTCAGCCCGTTCGAAATGGCATCCGCTTTCGGCACATTCGCGAACGGCGGCATTCATGCCGAGCCGATTGCGATTATCCGTATCGAGGACCGTAAAGGACAGGTATTATATGAAGCGAAGCAGCAAGCCGAGCAAGCCGTGACCGCTGCGGAAGCCTATGTCATGACCAGCTTAATGGAAAGCGTATTTGAAGAAGGCGGCACCGCATTTCGGGTGTCTTCCATGATTAAGCGCCCCGTCGCGGGAAAAACAGGCACGACGCCTACCGATGCCTGGCTGGTCGGCTATACGCCTGAGCTTGCCACCGCCGTATGGGTCGGCTATGACAAGGATCGTAAACTTACGGTTGCCGAAGCTTATCGCGCAGCGCCGATCTTCGCTAAGTTCACCGAACAGGCGCTCGCAGCCATACCGCCGAAGATTTTCCCGATCCCCGAAGGGGTCGTCAGCGTATATATCGATCCGACGAGCGGCAAGCTTGCGGAAGGAAGCTGTCCGAATAGGCGTCTGGAGGCCTTCTTAAGCGGAACGGAGCCTACCGAGGTTTGCGGCGAGCCTGCCGCTGCCGGCGAAGGCGGCGCCGACAAAGACGGTAAAAACGGGACAGGAAAAGGCTCTTGGTGGAGTGACTTAAAGCGTTGGTGGACAGACTAAAGAGCAGCGGCCCTTGATGATTTCAAAGGCCGCCTCCCTTCTGCCGCCGATGATGCCTTCGTGACCTCTGCACATTTTTGTCCGATTTATGATCAAAAAGTGAATTTTCTTTGAACAAAAGCATAATGTTGTGGTATAGTAAACATAAGAAAACACTTACAATTAATCGGGAGTGTTCAATATGACAACAAAAACAGCAACAATAAGCCACGTTCAGCATTCAAAATCAGATGTCAAGCGTCTTGTCAAAGCAATGACTGCGATCGCTTGGGTCGTTTTAGCCGTTGGCGTTTTACTTAGCCTAGTCAATTTAAGCCATTTCAGCGATCAAAATGTTGGACTTATGGTCGGCATCGGATTTCTAATCGGCAGCGTTCATATTTATGTTATCGGCACAGCGATCGGCTTGGTCCATGCCCGCCTGAACCAAGAGCAGCAGTCGAACGATTCCAATCAACAATAACGGCAAATACTGCCCCTATCTCAAGAAACAAATAGACAGCCCCGCTCGGATACTATCCGAATGGGGCTGTCTATTTGCTTTTAATGGTACGCCCATTCGATCTTTGGGTAATGATAAGGCAGGGTATTAGATGCGGCGATGTTCCTAAATGTAACAGTTGTCTAAGCCGTGAACTTTCTATTACAGAAAAAAGACGAATTATTGACGTAATTGTTAACCCCGCAGTTATTCCCTTGCGGATCTGCTATTGTAGTCGTAAGCAGTAATTTTGAGGAGTTGAACTGATGATGAGACCGTTTCTTCGTGTGCTGACACCCGTATTCATTATGCTAATGGCCGTTATGCTTACCGGCTGCGGCGAGCAATTTATCGTGCTCGATCCAAAAGGGCCTATCGGCGAGTCTCAGAAAGATTTGATTTATTTTTCAACCATTCTATGCGCGGTTATTATCGTTCCCGTACTCATCCTGACAGCTGTTATCGTCTGGCGGTACCGCGATAAGCCCGGCAGCAAAGCTTCCTATAAACCAAACTGGGAGCACAGCACGAAGCTTGAGATTACCTGGTGGAGCATTCCGATTGTTGCGATCCTCATCTTGGCAATCGTCACCGTTAAATACACGTATGCGTTGGAGCCATCCAAACCGATTGAATCGGCTAAAGCGCCAATTACGATCCAAGTAACCTCGCTGGACTGGAAATGGTTATTCAAATATCCGGAAGAAGATATCGCAACCGTCAATTACATTAAAATACCGGAAGATGTGCCGATTAAGTTTCAATTAACTTCCGATACAGCCATGAACTCCTTCTGGGTTCCGCAGCTTGGCGGACAAATTTATTCCATGTCGGGCATGGCCATGACCCTTTTCCTGCAAGCCGATGAACAAGGCAGCTATTACGGCTCCGGAGCGAACTTCACGGGCAAGGATTTTGCGCAAATGACGTTCAAAGTGGACGCCACCACCGAAGAGAATTATAAAGCATGGATTGACGAGGTTAAGGCAACCTCTCCCGAGCTTACCATGGCGGGCTTTGAGAAACTGACTGAGCCTGGCGCTTCGGACGTACAGCTGTTCTCCAGCTTCCCTGAAGGATTATTCAATAAAGTAGTCACGCAATATGTGAACGGCGGAGGCAGTGCACATCAGCATCATGGCAGCACGGAAGAAGATTCTGCCGCAACCGCTGACGAGCAAGCCTCTCCGGCGGGTTCGACCGAGACCGAGAGCGAGACGCATAACCATAATGCCAGTAACACTGAATCGACGGTTCATAACCATGCGGGCCATTAACCCGCTAACAAGCGAATGCTTAAGAAGCGAGTTTGTTCGACAAACTTTTAGGAGGACCCCTCATGTTAGACAAAATTAAACAATTCGCATCCGAATTTTTCGTTACTGGCGATCCGCTTATTTTAGGGGCTCAAGTATCCATTGCCTTATCGCTCGTCGCGATCCTATTCGTGCTCACCTTTTTCAAAAAATGGCGTTGGCTTTGGACCGAATGGCTAACCAGCGTCGATCATAAGAAGATCGGTATCATGTATATCATCGCATCCATTCTTATGTTGTTCCGCGGCGGCGTCGATGCGCTGCTGATGCGGGTTCAACTGGCTGCTCCCGAGCTTGAGTTCCTGCATCCGGAGCATTATAACCAGATCTTTACCACGCACGGCGTAATCATGATTTTGTTCATGGCGATGCCGCTCATGTTCGGTTTATTTAATATCGTTGTCCCGCTCCAAATCGGAGCCCGCGACGTTGCGTTCCCGTTCCTGAACTCCCTTAGCTTCTGGATGTTCTTCTTTGGAGCGATGCTGTTTAACGTTTCCTTCATTATCGGCGGCTCGCCGGATGCAGGCTGGCTGGCTTATCCGCCGCTTTCCGAGCTTTCAGGCAGTCCGGGCCTTGGCCAGGACTTCTATATCTGGGGTATCCAAATTTCAGGTATCGGTTCCTTGGCGACAGGGATCAACTTCGTCGTAACGATTTTGAAAATGCGCGCGCCAGGCATGAAGCTCATGCAAATGCCGATGTTCGTATGGTCCGTGCTTTCGTCTTGCATTACCATTATGTTCGCTTTTCCGATTCTAACCGTTACGTTATTCCTTCTATTCATTGACCGCTATCTGGGCGCGCATTTCTTTACGCTCGACGGCGGCGGCAATCCGATGATGTACATCAACCTCATCTGGATGTGGGGACATCCCGAGGTATATATTATCGTTCTTCCGGCTTTCGGTATTTTCTCGGAGATCGTGTCGACCTTTTCGAAGAAAAAGCTGTTTGGTTACAAATCGATGGTCTTCGCGCTCATGTCGATCAGCTTCTTCTCATTCTTTACTTGGGCGCATCACTTCTTCACTATGGGCTCCGGTGCCAACGTCAACGCGTTTTTCGCGTTAACGACGATGCTTATCGCAATCCCGACCGGGGTAAAAGTATTTAACTGGCTGTTCACGATGTACCGCGGCCGAATTAAATTTACGACTCCGATGATGTGGACGGTTGCGTTCATTCCGTGTTTCGTTGTCGGCGGTATGACCGGTGTCATGTTGTCTGTCGCGCCAGCTGACTTCCAGTTCCATAACAGCTACTTCCTGATCGCGCATTTCCATCAGGTTATTATAGGCGGCGTCGTGTTCGGTTTCTTCGCGGGTCTCTACTACTGGTGGCCGAAAATGTTCGGCTTCCGCCTGCATGAAGGCCTTGGCAAATGGGCATTCTGGTTCTGGAACATTGGTTTCTATGTCTGCTTCATGCCGCAATATGCGCTTGGACTAATGGGTATGACGCGTCGTTTCAACGAATACGACTTCGATATGGGCTGGCAGCCACTTAACGTCGTATCGACTGTCGGAGCATTCTTAATGGGTATCGCGTTTATTTTCCAAATATGGCAAATTGCTCACAGCATTAAGTTCTACAAGAAAGAGAAAGACGGCGACGCATGGGACGGCCGTACACTCGAATGGTCGATTCCATCTCCTGCTCCGCTCTACAACTTTGCTCGCTTGCCGCAGGTTACGAGCCAGGATGATTGGTGGGAAGAGAAGCAGCGTATGGCAAACGGCCAGCCTGCGAAGCCTTTGGCTCCGCTTGAGCCGATTCACATGCCGAAAAACTCGGGTATTCCGTTCATCATGTCGCTTTGCTGGTTCACAGCGGGCTTCGGCTTCGTATGGGATTGGCTGTGGATGGCCATACCGGGCCTAATCGGCGTAGCCATTTGCATGCTTGCCCGTTCGTTCTCTTACGATACCGATTACTATATTCCGGTGGATGAGATTGAACGTACGGAAGCCGCGTTAAGGGGGACAAAATAATGGCACATGCAGTTTCTACTCCAGCAGAAGCGCATGGCGGACACGGTGCCGGTCACGGCGGCGGTCACCATGACGAGCATCATGATCAAGAATCGATGAAAATGTTCGGCTTCTGGCTGTTTCTAATAACTGACGTAATTCTTTTCGGAACATTGTTCGCCACTTTTGTTGTCCTTCGTCTCAATACAGACGGAGGACCGACAGGCGCGGAGCTGCTCGAGATGAACGGAATCATTATTTCAACCTTCATCCTCCTGACAAGCAGCTTCACAAGCGGCATTGCCGTTCTTGAGATGAACAAAGGCAACAAGCGCGGCCTCATATTTTGGCTCGCCATTACCGCTTTGCTCGGCGCAGCATTCATTTTTCTAGAAGTAACCGAGTTCATGCACTTGGTACATGAGGGCGCTAATATCGGAACCAGCGCATACTGGTCTGCCTTCTACGTTCTCGTTGGGACTCACGGTCTTCACGTTTCGGTTGGTCTGGTCTGGATGATCGCACTGATGCTACAGCTCGGCCGCCGCGGCATCACGCCCGTTACGAAGCGCAAGGTCGGCATCATCAGCTTGTACTGGCATTTCTTGGACGTCGTTTGGATCTTCGTGTTCACGATCGTTTACTTGATGGGGGTGATGTAGGATGGAAAAGCATGATACGCATGCGCATGATGCACACGGCTCCCATGGCGGTTCGATGAAATCCTATGTCATCGGTTTCCTTTTCTCTATCATTTTGACGATTATCCCGCTCGTTGTCGTGATGAATGATATGCTCAGCAAAAAAGCTACAACCGTGCTTATCCTTGTAATGGCCGTCCTGCAGTTTGCCGTACAGCTCCTCTTCTTCATGCACATTAGAGACGAGGAGAAGCCGCGGTTCAATCTAATGGCGCTCATCTTCGGCCTTGTCATTTTGCTGACGATCGTTGCCGGCTCCATTTGGATTATGACTTACAATGCGGTAGGCTGACAGCTAGCCTTGCAATGAAATCGTTCGATAATAAACTGCGCCAATGTCCTAGTGACTGCGGCGCAGTTTTTTTCTTGCCTATGCAAGCAGCGGCTGCCCTCCTCGTACGTTCTTTATTGTTTATAGCCAAACTCTCCCTTCCGACAGACGCTCTCTTCGTGTCATAATTTTCCTATAAGTAAAGTAAATACAAACAAGAGGTGATCACGATAACCATTACTCTTCGTCCCTTGCAGCTGCCGGATGACTATGAGCAGCTTGCAGGATTACTAAACCAAGTATGGTCGGAGCCGACTTCAGCGGAGCGTCTTCTTGAGGATGACCAGAAGCTTTACGAGGTTGGACATACGTGGATGGATGACAACGGATTGCTTGCCGGATACGATCGGGAGCGGCAGGTTGCGGTCAATGAGCAAGGAGAAATTGTCGGTTATGCTTGGTCATGGCGAGCGCCATGGACAGAGCCCGGGCATTTGTGCAATACCCTCGTGGTTGCCGAAGCGTACCGTAAACAAGGTATCGGGCAGCGCTTGCTGCTTCACGTAGGCGAATGGGCATCGAAGCTCGGCGCGACCACGCTTTTGGCGGAAGTGTGGGATGATAACGAGGATGCGCAGCAGTTTGCAAGCCGCCGCGCTTTTATAAAAGAACGCCATGCCTTCCAGTCGCTTCTGCGGTTAGATGAAGAAGAGGGAAGCCAAGCTGCGCTAATTCCCGACCTGCCCGCGGCGGGTGGCCTGCGGTTTCTAACCCTTGCGGATGAGCCCGGTGAAGCAAGCGAGCTCAAGCTTTATGAGCTTTACAAAGAAACGCTCGTGGATATCCCCGGTTTTATGGGAGAAGTCCCAGCGATGAATGAATGGCTCAAATGGTATCTGCAAGTAGACGGCTATGCTCCTGAACGAGTGATTATCGCAGCGGACGGAGAAACCTTTGTAGGCGTAACGAACGTTCTGCATAACAAGCAAACCAATGGCATGTACCATGAATATACCGGCGTAAGCCGGGCATACCGCGGACGAAAGGTGGCGCAGGCCTTAAAAATCAAAGCGATACAGCTCGCCATTCGCCATGGCGCTTCCTATATTCGCACGGATAACGACTCCACTAACGAACCAATACTCCGAATCAATCGCAAGCTGGGTTATATACCGCTTCGCGGCTCCTACCGGCTTCTAGCACCGCTTAATGAAGTGTTAGCTAGTCTGAACCTGCACGGCAAGGCTTCAAAATAAGCATAAAAGGCTGTCCTAAGGTCGACGACCTTAGAACAGCCCTTCATCATGCCATAATGACATAAATTCATTTCATGCTATCGTCCTTGCTCCACAACCTCTATCCCCTGCGGCACGATTAACGTCAGCTCCGGATGAACCGTATCCGAGATCAACCCGCCATCCCGGCGTTCGATCGCCCCTACCATAACATACATCGTTTTGCCTACAATTTCGGTTTGCAGTAGCCTGTTATCCAGCCGCTCCATCTTCTCCGCCGACCAATAACGAACTTGCCCCAGAAGCTTCAGCTCGCGCGTATCGGACTGTTCGAATGTCACTCCGTCCCAAGCGTGGACAACGATTTTATTGATTTCATTCGGCACCTTCACGGTTTTTGTATCCACGAAGGCTGAGCGCTGGGTCATCTGCATGCCTCTCTGCAGTTCATCGAAAAGGCCCGTTGACATGAGTAGAGCAAGACCCAGGCTTGCGACGCCTATGGCTCCTACAAAAAAGACACTCATCCAGTCGTAGCGCACGATCGCCCGTTCGCTGCTTGAAAATTTCAGAAAGAGCAGCAGTTCCGCGCCAAGCATAATAAAAACGACCGGCGCCACCCACAGCAGCACTTCATAGGCCTCTATGTCCTGCCATAGCGAGACCGCAAGCGCGGTGCCCATAAGCATCAGCGTAACCCCCATCGATAAGGAGCCGACACGCCAGGTACGCAAGCCTTCTATGTTTTTAACCGCTGGATTCGCTATATTTACGTTGTTCAACGCGATTCCTCCCCGCGCTTGGCAAGCAAAGTCGGCGGAAGCTCCGGCGGTTTACCGCTGCTCCTGTTCGCGTCTGCTCTGCTGCCAAATGCCAGCCGCATCCCGACAATGATCATAATGAAAGCCACAACGGCCGTGGGTATCATATATTTAACCTGCACATACTGCCTATAGATCTCATTCGAAAAATGGGATGTAACCTCCGCGGCAACGCGGTCCAGCAAGTAATAGACACCAAAGCCAAGCAGGCCGTATCCGAACCACCGCTGATAAGGAACCAGCTGCGTCAGCACCGGTTCGTCCTTCAGCGTCTCACGCTCGTAGCGCGATGTCTGCTGCAGGGCGTCGAAGAAAGCGAAGCACCAGAACAGCGGAAGCAGGAAGAAGAACAGCGACAAACGCAGATTGTCCATAATAAAAATAGTCAACAGGAACCCGCCCATCAACTGCAGCCCCCGCTTTTGCAAGCCCAAATAGAGATGGCCTGCTCCCGGGAAAATCGATAATGCAATAGCAAGCACCTTGCTTTTTTGCCCCGAAGCAATATAGGCTTCCATATCTTCGAATATGGCGCGATCCACCAAATGCTCGCCGCGCTGCTTGGCATGCAGCTTGCTGATCGCGTCAAACATGCTGTATATCCAGATGACCGGCAGCGCAAGCAGGAAGATAAGCAGCTCTCCCCTGTGAATGATGGCGCTTAAAAAGACGATAATCGCAAACCAGCCGATAAACGAAATAAGAATGGTGATTCCCCGCTGCATGAGTCCCATATTCATATGGCCAAGGCCTGGAACGAGTGAAAACAAAATCGTACGCGATTTCTCGCGCTGCTGCTCAAGCTCCAAGGGCACAAAACCGGGGCCGAAGTGATCGGCTGGATGTTCAAGCGGATAATGCTGCGACGGATGCGACGGATGCCGCGATACCCCTTTGCCAAGCAGCAGGGTAAACAGCATATCGATCATATTAATAAACCAGACAAAGACTGCAAGCATAAAGAGAACGATGGTTTCGTCATTGCCAGTCCCACCCGCCACCGATAAGAGAAGCAGCAATGCCAGCGATCCAAAAAAACCTCCCCCATACAGCACCGCACGCACGGGCCGGCCTATGTAGCCATGCCCGACGCCGGGAAAAAATGCTAGCAGAAACGCCACTAAAGGGCTTTTATTCATCGGCTATCCTTCCTTTCCATGTCCTTGTTTTCTATTATTTAAAACGGGTCGCTTTCAAGCCATCCAACCAGGTTCCGGTTTGATCAACTATTTTGTCCGACCACGATTCCGAGTACTTATCGTTGCCCGCTTGCGGTTTCGGCGGTATGGACTCCTGCATGTTCTCATTCATATCCAGCTGCGCCAGCCTTTGAGAGAAGGTAGCAAAGGTTCCGCTGAAAAGCAGCAGCAGCGTAATGGAGGCCGCTATCGTGTAATGGGTCACCGGATGCTGCAGCCATGTGCGCAGGCGGGGAGGCTTCTCCTGTTTGGCAGCCGGTATGCCCGGCGGCGCTGAAGCCTCAGCATCATATAGCTCTTGCTCACTCATTAACCGCCCGATGACGCGCTGCTCAAGCAGCGCCATATCGGGAAGCGGTATCCGAGACTCGCTGTCTCCGCCTTGAAAGGATATAGGATCCTCATCCCCGGGCGATGCCATCGCAGCCATAAAGAGACCCAAGCAGAAATCGCAGCCATTCAAATGCCGCTCAACCTCCGCTCGATCAATCTCTGTCAGGCTGTCGTTTACATATTGATTCATTCGATGCTGCGGTATGTGCTCATTCCTCATTCGAAATCCTCCTTCCGCCAGTGGCGCTTCATCCAGCTTCGTGCCCGGTACAGCCTGGACTCCACGCTTTTGCGCTCCAGCCCGGTTTCTGCCGCGATCTGCTCATACGACTTGTCTTCCATATAAAATGCGGTTACGATCTCCCGGTAGTTATCCGGCATTTCTTCCACCCGCTCGCGAACCTGCTGCCGATCAGCCTTCTCGATTGCAACGAGCTCCGCAGCCGGCATGACGGAGTTTTCTTCCTGCATTTTCTCCGACATCGCATCGCTGTCTGCCAGCTCTTCCGGCCTGCGGCCCCTGCTTCGTTTGAAATCAATCGAACGGTTAACCGCAATCCTTGTAATCCACGTCTTCAGTCCGTCTAACCGGCAATCCGGAAGGGAGCGATAGATTTGCAGCAGCACTTCCTGCGTAACATCCTCCGCATCATGCGGGGAGCGAAGCACGGCAAAGACTGTTCTATATATGTAGGGACCATATGCCTGCACGAAAGGTCCATAATGCTCGGGCCCGCCCTTTTGTACCGCAATGATCCAATCCTCGTCCTGAATGTCGCTCCCCTCCTTCCCAATCTAATAGACGCCGGCCAGTCCTTCTTACCCTGCACTAAATACAAAAAAACTTTCATGCACGTTCAACTAGCTTCCGGGCACGCAGAAACCCCCGTTATTCATATGGTCTTCCATACGAATGACGGGGGTTCTCATTCCTTATTGGCACATGCGTATGCGCCTGCACTTCGCTGTTACACGTTCAGCGCTTGCTTAAGCTCTTCCGGCGAACGGTCCCACCACTCCTGGTTATGCTCAACCAGAAGCTTGCGAAGCGCGGCCTTCTCCACCTCGCCAAGCTCCGTTAAGTTATAGCGGCGTTTAATGGAATGATCCAGTTTGTTGACGTGGTCCGCAAGAATTTTCCAGCCGCGGCGCGCCTCGGAATCGATAAGCATCTCGCATGCCGTTGCCCCGGCATAATACGAGCCTTCCTCGTTGCGGTCGACGGCTACCCATACGATCCAGCACTGGCGGCCGTTAGGCGTATCCTCTTTGTTCGGCGTAAACTTAATGCCGCGTTCCACTTTGCTCTTCGCATGCATGGCGCCTACATCGATATAAGCGACGCCATCATCGATAATGACACAGGATACGGAGCTCAAATCAATCGTCCCCGCGCCAAAGCCTTTATGTTGTTTGTTGCTCACTACGTTGAGCGACAGTGATTTCTTTTCCTTCTTTTCCGGCTGAGCCGGCTGTCCTTGTTCTTCCGTCATGCGTATTCACACCTTCCCCAATACAATAATTCCATTTTAGCTAATAATCATCGAAAAGCAAACATATACATGCTGTAGATGCTTGTCAACGGGAGGGAAACGTTCAATGACTCCACGCTATTTCAAACGAATTTTACTCGTAATACTCGCAGTCGTGATGCTCGGTATATCTGTGCAATACGGCTTCGGGAATGCTTGGCAATCCCAATATACTTATGCTTTCGCCCCCGCCGCCAAAGCCAAGCAAGCACCAGCCCCTGCGTCAAAATCGTCCAAGCCGCCAGTCGTGCAGGAACCAAACACGGTCATGACGCCAAAGCCTGTGGAGCTCAGCCAACGAATCGTGGAATACCATATCAGCGTGCATTTGGTTGATGACGCGAAACGGTTAAACGGCGACCAGACCGTGACTTGGACCAACCCAGGCAAAAAAACAGTGTCCGAGCTCTATTTCCATCTGTACCCGAATGCCTTTCAGTCCGAGCAATCCACGTTCATGAAGGAATCGGGCGGCAAGCTCCGTCAGGACAAAGCAACCCTGAACAGCCAAGGCTACATGAAGCTGCTTTCCTTGGAAACGCTTGAAGGCGAGAGCCTGCTGCCGCGTCTGCAATACGTGCAGCCCGATGACGGCAACGCCAACGACTTCACCTTGGCCAAAATACGGCTGCCTGAGCCTGTTGCCCCAGGCAAATCCGTCACGCTGCAAATGAGCTATGAGGTGAAGCTGCCCGAGGTTTTTGCACGGATGGGCTACTCCGGGAATTTCGTCATGGCGGGGCAATGGTTTCCGAAGCTTGCCGTCTACGAGCCGGTTGGAACAAGGGGACGTACCGCCGAAGGCTGGAACGTTCACCAATATCATGGAAACTCTGAATTTTACAGCGACTTCGGCATATACAGCGTAAAGATAAAAGTGCCTGAGGCCTATACCGTTGCTGCTACCGGCTTTCAAACCAAGCCCATTGAAATCAAAGACCAGATGAAGATCTACCAATTTTACGCGGATGACGTACACGACTTTGCCTGGTCAGCCTCTCCGGACTTTGTCTATGAAGAGACGGCTTACTCCGATACGGGTATTCCAGGCGTACGGATTAAGCTTTACCTGGATCCGACGCATGCCGCTCTAAAGGACCGTTACATGCATGCCGCCAAATCCGCTCTCTCCAGCTATGCGAAGTGGTACGGCGAATACCCCTACAGCACGCTGTCAGTCGTTGTGCCTCCGAAAGGGGCAAATGGAGCCGGCGGGATGGAATATCCTACGCTCATTACCGCCTTCGCCGCGGAGAAGGAAAACCCCGGCTACGATCTCGAGCGAACGGTTGTCCATGAGATTGGACATCAATACTGGTACGGGATGGTTGCCTCCAACGAATTCGAGGAGGCGTGGCTGGACGAGGGCTTTACGTCCTACGCCGAGGATAAAGTCATGGAGACCGCTTATGGATTAGAGTCGAATTTGCGAATGGAAGCCAGTTATATGACTGACCCTGCGCCGCTTAAGCAGCTGTCATGGACCTACGGCAGCCACTCGCAATACGCGGAAAACGTATATATGCGGGCTAAGCTCGTGCTTGTCGGAATAGAAAACAAAGTCGGCTCCAGAACGATGCAAAAAATCTTGCGCACTTATTTTCAAAAATATAAATTCAAGCACCCGAACACCGCTGACTTTCAGCGTGTTGTCGAACAGGTAACCAAAGAGAAATGGCATGATTATTTCAGCCAATACGTTTATGACGATCAAATGGCGGATTTCTCTATTGAATCCATTCATGTGCGCCCGGTTACGCAGGATGGAGCCCAGATGTACGAGTCGATTGTGCTCGTCAAAAAGAACGGCGGCAGCAACGGCGACATCAAGGTGCTGATGAAATTTACAGACGGCTCCAAATTGACGAAGCTGTGGAACGCCGAGGAATCCCATATGCAATACAAGCAGGTGCATTCCGCTCCGCTTGAATGGGCCATTGTCGATCCTAGCTACAGCAATGTGCTCGATAATAAGCTCATTAACAATTATATGCAGGCTCAATTGCCGGAGGAAACGCGGACGAGATGGAGCCTCGGCACAGTCAAGCTGATTGAAGGTCTGCTCGGGTCGCTGAGCTGGTAAGTAACTGCGTTCAAGGAGCGATAAACGATGAAGATGCATTTGAAGCAAGGCTGGCAACTCGCGGTTAAACATTTTTACCTCGTTATTTTAATGTTTCTTTACCAGCTGCTATGGGGATTTTTCCTCTACCGTTTCATTGATTCGGTCGTAGCCCCTCTGCTGCGAAGATATCCAAGCTCTTATCCGTCTGAAACGGCCGCCCAGCTCTTCCTGACTGAAGCGCAGTTCCAGCTGTTCAAGACCGATATCATCTCGCCGTACGTCTGGACATTCGGAGCCCTTCTCGTTGCACGGATGCTGCTCACGCCCTTGTTTAATGCCGGACTGTTCTACTCGTTGAACCAAGCCCGCTCCGACGGGGGGACCCGTTTTCTGGAGGGTATCCGCAAAGCGTGGAAACCGGTAGTGCTTCTATACTGGATCGAGGCCGTCCTGTCGCTTGCTCCCGCTTGGTATTTGCTGCCGCGCTCGCTTGACGCCCTGCTGGAGAGCGGCTCCGTACCGGAGCTGCTGCAGGCGGTGCTTCCCGGAGCCGCTCTCTGGCTGCTCTGGGGTACGCTGCTCCATCTGTTGTTCCTTGCCATGCAGTTCGGCGCCGCTTCTGGCGAAGGGGTATTCCGATCCCTCTGGCGGGCGCTCCGAAACTTTATTTCCTACGGCGCCCTGTCATTGGTTATGTGGGGGATTGGCGCTGCTGCGGGACTCGCGGTCACGAGTTTATCCATGCTGTGGGCAGGGCTGTTCGCGCTTATCCTGCATCAAGGCTATCACCTCATTCGCACGCTTATGAAGGTATGGACGATTGCCGCGCAGTACGATTGCCTGCAAACCAAACCTCTGCAGTAACCAAAAGCCTTCGGCCCGCAACAACTGCGGAAACGAAGGCTTTTTTTATTTTGCAGACAAGCGCAACTAAATGATGGCATTTTTGTATAAATAGTTAAGAGAACTTGAACAATGGGGGATACACGCAAATGATGCGTAAAAAACTGATTATTATATCGATGGCATTGCTCTTAACTGGCGGTTCAATCGTTGCAGCAGACAAATTATTGCAGAAAGTTACGTTGGTTTACAATAATAAGCAAACCGCAGAAGACGGTCTGCTCGTAGATGATAAGGTGTACATCAACATCCGCTCCTTAAGCGATTCCTTGCAAGCTTTTATCCAGTGGAAGGGCAGCGAAAAGAAGCTTCTCATCCAGAAGCCCAATGTCCACATGTTTCTGATGAATGAGAAAAGAACGATGTTCGGGCTGGTAGAAAAAGGCAGCGTTCAGAAGTTTTTGGTGCAAGCGCAAATCGATAACTTAAACGTCGCGATCACGGAATTCAAGGTCACGCTGGTTGACCCTAACGATAAAGAAACCACCATTGACCGACGCAGTCAGTCGGATGACGATTTTAAGGAATTCGTTGAGAAGGATACTTTCTGGTTCAGCTCGAAGCTTGTCTCCTATGACTTTAAATACGCAGGCAAATACAAGCTGCGTTTTTGGATGGAGCAGAAGAACGGCGATCCGCAGCTTATTTCCGAGAAAATCATTACCTCCAAATAACCAAGATGACTTATTTTGGCAAAGAGCCGTTCCCAGGAATGGCTCTTTTTCATTTTATAACGACATAGAAGTCGTTCCTTGTCCAACTCGGCCGTTGATTTACTGCACTGCGCTGAAAGAGATGAGATTTTTTTAATCTAATACGAATAAACGGCGAACTACCGCCGTTTAGGGGACTTTAGACTAGCCCGATCGACCCGGCTGCTCAAGGATAAATCGGTATATTTTACACAAAAGTCACATAATTAATGAAATTGAGTCATCACTTTTGGTCAGAAAGAACTACTATCTGCATTTATTTTACACAAAGAACGGTTAAACGCATCAAAATGGCAAAAGGTTACATGAGAATTATTAGAAATTGCAACTAAAGGCAGGAGATCAATGAAAATAATCGAATAATTCTCAAGAGTAATAAAAAACGGCCTAATTCCCTATCGGGAAACGGGGGAACCACTCTGGGTGAATTGATTCCGACGTCTGATTAATTGGCAGCGCCTGAGGAATCATAGGGAACCTTCAACCGAACCCCACAGCTAACCTCGTCGGCATTGGAAGGAGTTTCACAATTGAAAAAGGTTACCGCAATACTCTTGGGTCTCGTTCTCGTACTCGCTTTTCAGGCGGGAAGCGCTTTCGCAGACTCGAAATTAAACGGAATCATCAATGATGTCATTGGTACTCCGTACAAAAGCGGCGGAACATCGTCGAGAGGGTTTGATTGCTCCGGCTTTACGGGCTATGTGTTCGAAAAAATGGGCATCGATCTTCCGCGCACTTCCGGTTCGCAAGCAAAAGCAGGCACGAAGGTCGCTAAATCCGACCTAATTCCGGGAGATCTTGTGTTCTTCGACACAGCTGGCGGCAACAACAGCGCCGTATCCCATGTTGGCATTTACATTGGAGATGGAAAGTTTGCCCACGCTTCCACTAGCAGAGGCGTTGTAACAGACAAACTTAACTCATCCTACTATGAAAACCGTTTTGTGACTGCACGTCGTGTCATGGATGCGGATTCTTTCCAAACGTATGCCGACGCCCAATAGAGTAACCTAATCCCTCGCTAAGAGGGTTGCACGGGTAGACTCATCCAGCAAAGCCGCAGTTTTTTGTCCTCTGACGACAAATGACTTGCGGCTTTGCTGTTTCATTTCAAGCAAATTGCGGCGTAGGGTTAGCCGCTTTTGGATAAGGAGCCATGCCTGATGTATTTGTTTATTCATCGCAAGGATTTGCGCACGGCAGATATGCGAGCCTTTGACTATTTGAGAAAAAAAGATACGCAAGGCATTCATTTGCTTATCATAGATCCCGTTCTTATCGGCGAAGGCCGATTGACCAGTCACAGCGGCAGAAACTTTATGGCGCAAGCCGCATCCTTACTGCACAGCTACTCTAATGCAGGAAAGGAGCTGCATGTACTGTACGGTGATCCCGCACTCATTACCGAGGCTCTTCTGCAAGCTCATCCGATTGACGAGGTTATCGTCCATTCGGACTACACGCCTTACTCCCGCCAACGGGATGAGCGGCTGCAGCAAATAGCTCGCCGTTTCGGCCGTCACTGGCTACCGATAGCAGACGCACCGCTTGCCGACTTGGAAGCATTTCCTGCATTTGCGCGGCGCTCCGAGCCGTATAAGGTATTTACGCCTTTTTACCGCATGTGGAGCAGCTTTATGCGGGAATGCTACAGCAGTGCAAGTGACACGACGATATTAGAGCTAGCTACCCTACGCCAAATTGACAGCAAAGTCGCTCTTGCGTTCGCGCTGCCAGAGTCCGTTTCTTGCGCGCTCGGCGGCACGAATGTCGAAGGTGCGCCGAAGTCGGTCGCAAGGCTGGACCGATTCGTACGCGAGCGCCTTGCTTCCTATGCAGAAGGGCGCGACGCTTACGCATCGGAGCATACAAGCGGGCTCGCTCGATTCCTAAATACAGGCGCCATCTCGGCCCGTCAAGCATACGAGTTTACGCAGGGGCTGCCCGGATCGGAGACCTGGGTTCGCCAGCTCGCCTGGCGTGATTTTTATTTGTATCAAGCGATGTATCATGATGATTTTTTCCGTTATGAGCACCTTGCTGATTTGTCACCGCTCTCGGATACGAATTTTGAAGCATGGGCTTCGGCTGCCACGGGCATCCCGATCATTGATGCGGCCATGACGCAGCTCAACCGTACGGGAGAGCTGCCTAACCGTTTACGTATGGTAACGGCCATGTTCTTAACGAAAAATCTATTATGTCCTTTCACGCTGGGGGAACAGTATTTCCGCCTCCACTTGAGCGATTATGACAATACGCTTAACCGAGGCGGCTGGCTGTGGTGCTCATCTCTCGGATATGACGCCGCGCCCTATTTCCGCATTATGAATCCCGCATTGCAATCGCGGACGCATGATCCGGGCGGAAGCTATATCCGGCGTTGGCTTCCTCATTTGGAGCATTTGTCCGATAAGGAAATCCATCTGCCCCAAGGCGGAGCCGTCGTCGATCTAAAGACTTCGCGCGCGCGCGCTATTGAAGTATACAAAGCGATACTGAATTAGCCGCCTCCCATCCATCCAAGAGTTGGACAAGCCTTTTCCATATTTCGTCTGTTTACTAACAAATAAACCTCCGCATTGGCTTTGAAACAGCAAATGCGGAGGTTTTTTTATTTTTTTTCGCATGCAAGCGTAAACGGCTGCCGCTTTAACGTTTTTAAGCTTTTGAACGTATTCCCTGCGTCTGTTTTCTGCCCAAAACCAGCATAACCGCCAGCAGAAGCAGCATTAATATAACGAGGGCGCTCACATACCATAAGGTTGACTGCACATTGTACCGATCCATAAACCAGCCGGTTACCCGCGGGAATATCGCACCCCCAAGACCGCCGCATGCCACAAGCAGGCTTGTGGTTCTTTCGGTCATTCCCGGAATAAGCTCATTAGCATATACGAGAGCAATTCCGAAGATACCCGAGAAGAAAAGTCCGCTGAGAGCTACAAGAGCGAGCATCCAGCTGAGCTGCCCCATAACAGCCATCAAAACGAATATAACGGAAGCTCCGGCCATTGCAATGAACAAGTAGCGGGAATAACCCATTCGATCGGCAAGCACACCTGCAAACAAACGGCCGAGCACCATCGTTCCCCAAAATAAGCTGAGGGCAGCTGCAGCGCTGGGCTCGTCTACCCCCGAGCGAACGATAAGAATGGAAGGCAGATAGTTAGAGAAGCTCATTTCCATTCCCACGTAAATCATAAAAAATAAGGCCGATAATAAAAGGAATGGCAGTGCCTTGCGCGGATAGCCGAAAAAGACGGAAGCTCCGGCAGCACGGGCCGTTACTGTCCCTTCCGGACTGGCAGCATCGCCAGGCTCAACAACCCTGCGAGGCATATAGCCAAGCTGGTCATCCAGTTCCCCGAAGGACATGGTCAGCCACAGCACAAATGTGATGCCGGACATTGCCGCCAGTATGGGAAAGGACACCTGCCAAATGCTTTGCTGAATAAGATAAGCCGCTGCGATCGGAATCAGTAACGCGCCGACGCCAAAAAAGGTTTCCAAACGGCTCATTGCTGACGCCTTACCGTTCTTCGCCATGTCAATAACCATAGCCCCGACCACTGCTTCAGTCATCCCAAAGCCAAGTCCCGCAAGCGGAGCGATCGCCAGCATCCACCCCCATGGGAGCAGCAAGCTGTAAGCCGCTTCGCTAAGCGTAAGAATACCCATGGCTATGAGAACGGCACCGCGTTTACCAACTCTTGCGGTAATCGACGGCGCCAGAAGGACCCCTATCAAGAAACCGAGAAACTGGTTCATAATCCATTGCCCGCCGTCTTTGTAGGTTAAACCGTAATAATCGATAAGCTGCTCCAAAATAGATCCGCCTACGACGTGGGCAACCCCAATGACCAGATAGGACAAACAGCCAAGCCAAATTAATTTCTTCATTCTTATGATTCTCCTTATATACGCACGCTCATCTTGCGCCTGTCTGATATAATAAACCTATTTCAATCCTTATAGTCTTGAAGCACGGCAGCCCATTCCAGCGGAGGTACCGAACGATGACAAGCAACCAAAGCTCCACCTATTATAATCGAGAAGCATTCGATATGACTATACATCCGCTCGAAGTCGTCCACGCGCTTGAAATATGCGGTTGGAGCTACGAAGCGCCCTATGATTGCTATAATTGGCCGTCTTGGGAGCAAATGAAAAAAGACGGAATCGAATTTGGCGATCCCGTCCTTCGCGCGTCTCAATATGCGGCTGTTTTGAATAACCGGCTCGAGCTGATTGGCTTTGCGCAGTTCTTTCCTATAACCGGTGTCACGCGGCTTGGGCTTGGACTCCGGCCTGATCTCTGCAGCCGCGGCTTAGGCCCCGCATTCACAGGACTTATCGTGTCCGAAGCCCTGCGCCGCGCCCCTCAAAACGAAATTGATTTGGAGGTGCTGGCTTGGAATACGCGCGCCATCCGCGCGTATCAGCAAGCAGGCTTCCGAATTACGGATACCTATTCGCGATCGACCGCTGCGGGCTTTGCAGAATGTCATTGTATGGTCTATGAGTCTAGCGCAAGTTAAAGCTACAGCCCCTGGGCACCGCCCTTCGTATCCTTCAAATCCATAAATAATATAAGTCCAGGCGCAACCAGCACCGATACAGTCCGAATCCAGGCATGGGAATCCAGGTCAGTATAGGCTCGTGATACGATTACCCGCCTATTTTCATTTAACTGAACCAAATTGGGTACAAAATAAGGGCGCCAGCTCCAATTTGCACCGCGATATTGCACCTCGCGCCGCCAGGCTTGGTCCGACTCCCGGCAGAAATTCGAGGAAAGCTGAATGCCGACATCATTGCAAAGGTAAACCCGCATGCAATGGGCATAAAGCTCGGGAAGCAGCTCCTCGATCCATTCATCTTTATCCTCAGGGTATTCCGCTTCCTGCAGCAGCCCGACGAGCTGCTCGGCTAACTGCTCCGATTGCCGCTGCCAATATCTCTCGGAACCTACATAGTGCAGCAAATGCTGCTCAAGCTCCGCTTCAATAACCGCCGCAAAACAATCGGGCTTCCGAAACTCCGGCTCCGCTCTCGCGAACATAAAGCCTTGGACATACCTCGCGCCGGCCTGGATGGAACGAGCCAAATCCTCTCTCGTCTCCACGCCTTCAACCAGCAGTGACGCGCCAATTTGGTCCGCCAGATCGGAGAAGGAACGCAGCACCCCGAAATACCCGTCATGCGTCGCGCTTTTTTTGATCATATGGATATCGATCTTTAGCAAATTCGGCTGAATATGTGCGATTCGGTCCGTACTGCTGAAGCCGCTGCCGACATCATCGATGGCAATTAAGCAGCCCCGCTCCCGGTATAGATCAACCACGGTGCGAAGCCTCTCCATTGAGCCGTGAAAGCACTCCTCCGTGATCTCGATCACGATACGCTTCGGATCAATCCCATATTTGTCGAGCAAAAACAAGGTGTACAGTTCGCCATCCTTCTCGTATCGGTAAATCCAAGAAGGCTTTAAATTTATAAAGAGCATAGGTTGCTCTTCCATTAACGTCAGCTTTGAAAATGCCTGCTCGCGCAGCAATCGGTCCACCAGGATATGATCCTCTTCCGCAATTTGGTCATTGCAGAAAAAAGGCCCCAGACTGCGAACCGAATCGCCTTTTACCGCTCGGCCAAGCACTTCGTAACCCATGATTCGTCTTGTATCCATAGCTATAATGGGCTGATAAAATGCGGCTAGTGTTTCGCCGTCTAAACCAAGCGCCTCCGGCAGCAGCAGCGATGATATACACTCATTCATAGCGGTCTCCTCTATGTTACATTCATGTTATGTTATCTGTCATATCTTGTAGAATAACATTGTAATAGAGTCGACATAAAATGTAAAGATCCGACAAGTATCCCGTTAACAGAGGCGCAAATTTCGGATGGTTAGATCAGTCTTATAATTTGCGTGACTTTATCGTCCTGGGAAACCTCAATAATATGATGCTTGTTATTGTAGGCAATTACGCCGGTGCCCACCTCGATAACCGGATTTTCGCCTAAGCCAAAGAACACATCATCCGCCAGCGCCTCCATCACCTCGTGACGATCCTCTTCCGGAAGCACCGCCCATTCCTCCGCTTCCATCTCAAAAAAGGTATAGCTCTGCTCGATTTCCGCCACAGCTGCTGTCAAATCCTTCAATATATCTGCATATTCCCTTGCATGTCTAACGCCCATTTGCGCATACCACCTTTATCATCGTCATATTTAATGTACATCTCTCTACTATTCTACCGCATTTTCTTAAATTTTAACGCCTTCCTCTTCAAAAGTTCCATTTACTCTAACTTCAGAATGCCCATATGTCGATAATAGAAGAAGTAGAGAAATGTCGAAAATGATTTGGACGGGGTGTATGATGAAAAATTCAACAATTATCGGGCTTGTTCTAGGTTTAGTCGCTGTACTCGGAGGGATGGTTTTAAAAGGAGCACACCTGTCGTCTCTTTTAAATCCTGCTGCTTATATGATTATTATTTTGGGAACGGTAGCGTCTGTTATGATCGCCTTCCCCATATCCGAGCTTTCCAAGGTCGGGAAGCTGTTTAAAATGGTATTTACCGAGCAAAAGCTGCCTCAGCGTGATGAACTGATTCAACGTTTCATGGAGTGGGCATCCATTACGCGCCGCGAGGGCTTGCTTGCTCTTGAAGCAAAGGTTGATGAAATTGAAGATACATTCCTTCGGAACGGCATGCGTATGATTATTGACGGCAATGACCAAGATTTCGTTCGTGACGTATTGCTTGAGGACATTGCTGCGACGGAAGACCGCCATAAGGCGGGCGCGCTTATTTTTACGCAGGCCGGCACATACGCTCCTACGCTCGGTGTACTTGGCGCGGTTGTCGGCTTGATCGCGGCGCTTGCCGATATGAGTGATATGGAGAAGCTCGCCCATGCTATCGCGGGTGCTTTTATCGCTACATTGCTTGGTATCTTTACAGGTTATGTACTATGGCATCCCATTGCTAACAAACTAAAACGTATGTCTAAGCTGGAAATCCAAATTCGTCTTATGATGGTTGAAGGTCTCCTATCCATTCAATCCGGCGTATCGACGATCGCGATTAATCAGAAGCTGTCCGTATTCCTTACGCCTACGGAAAGATTGAAAATGAGGGAGAAGGAGGAAGGCGCCGTTGAGCAGAAAGCATAGACACGAAGAACACGAGGAACATGTTGACGAATCCTGGCTCATTCCTTATGCCGATTTGCTCACGCTGCTGCTCGCACTCTTTATCGTGTTGTACTCCATGAACTCCGTCGACGTGAAAAAGTTCGAAGAAATGTCCAAAGCCTTCAGCGTTGCACTCAGCACGGGCAGCGGCGTTCTAACCGAATCGTCCATCGTTGAGTCCGGTGATGATGACGGCAAGAAACAGGACGAAGCCGGCGGCATTATTGATTCCAAGGATGATAGCAAGGAACAGACCCAAAGCCAAACCGCTGAGGAAAAAGCTCGTAAGGCCATTATGGAGCAGGAGCAAAAGGATCTTGAGGATCTGAAGAAGAAGATTGACGCTTATATCAAAAAGAACGGCCTGACAACCGATCTGGAAACGAAGCTCAATCTTTCCCAGCTCATGATTACCATTAGCGACAACGCCTTGTTTGCCCCGGCGCAAGCGTCTGTCAAGCCTGAATCGAAAGCGCTGGCCGTTGCCATCGGCAAGATGCTCCAGCAATATCCTGATTACGAGGTCATCGTATCCGGCCATACCGATACGACGCCAATCTCGAATGTCTTCTTCAAGTCGAATTGGGATTTAAGCTCGATGCGTGCCATTCGTTTTATGGATATTTTGCTCGAAAATAAACAGCTAAAGCCCGAACGCTTCAGCGCGATCGGCTATGGCGAATATCGGCCGGTGGCCGATAACAAAACGGCGGCAGGCAAGTCCAAAAACCGCCGGGTTGAGGTTTCCATCATGCACAGCTACTCCGATGAAACGAACGCGCAGACGCTGCCCGTAACAAAATAACAACAAAACCCCTGAATCCGCTCGCTGTAGGAGTGTGATCCAGGGGTTTTTCTTTTTTCTACCTTTAACCTACACCGGCTTGTAGTTCAACGTTTCAAATAAAGCCGCCTTCTCCGCATCCGTTAGGTCACGCCACTTCCCGACATGCAATCCAGCCAGCTGGATATTCATAATCCGCTGCCGCTGCAGCCTCCTTACATGAAAACCAAATGCCTCGCACATCCTGCGGATTTGGCGGTTTCGTCCTTCCGTCAAAATAATGCGGAACACCCGGTCCGTCACTCTCGTGACCACGCATGGCAAGGTCATGCTTCCCAAAATACGAACGCCGCTGGCCATCCCTTGCAGGAAGGCGTCTGTCACCGGCTTATCTACCGTCACTAGGTATTCCTTCTCGTGCTTTCCTTCCGAGCGAAGAATCGGGTTCACGATGTCCCCGTCATTCGTAAGAAGAATGAGGCCCTCTGAATCCTTGTCCAGCCTGCCGATGGGAAAGATACGCTCCGGATGGCCTACGAAATCAACGATATTCCCTTTGATATGAAGCTCGGTCGTACTCGTAATTCCTACCGGTTTATTAAGCGCAATATAAACATGGTTTTTTTGCTCCCCAATTTTCTTTCCATCGACCCGCACATCGTCGCCAAGCTCAGCCTGGCTGCCGAGCTGCGCTGTAACGCCGTTAATCGTTACGCGCCCGCTGTCTACCAGCTTATCCGCCTCGCGCCTGGAGCAATATCCCGTTTCACTTATAAACTTATTGATTCTCAAAGCTGTCTCACCCCGTTGTATGTACTGCCAAATCGGCAATTTTGTCCGATGGATAATAATGCATAGCCGGCGTCTTGCTTACCGCGGCTGCAGCATCCCCTGTTAATGCGTTTCCCGCTGCCCGGATCATCGCTATTGCCACATCCGCTCCCTTGATCGGCCGATATTTGCGCAATGGACCAATCATCGCAAACTGCAGCCCTTTTGATACGATCGCTCCAAAAACTTCGCCTGGACGCGCGGCTGCCCGCTCACCAATCAGAAGAGAGGGTTGAAACACCTGAATCACCGGAATACGGAGAAGGGTCAACGCTTCCTGCAGCTCTCCCTTGACTCTGCTGTAAAAGACGCTCGAGTTTGAAGCTGCGCCCATTGCCGTAACGACAGAGAAAAGTGAAGCGCCCGTTCGTTCCGCAAAACGAGCCAGCATAAGCGGATACTCGTAGTCGACCTTTCGGAAGGCTTCCCTTGTTTTAGCTATCTTAATCGTCGTCCCTAGCGTGCAGAACACGGCATCCGCGGTTACCTGCCCTAACGCTTGATCCATGCCATCAAGATCTGCCACGATAACCTTCAGCTTCGCCAGCTCGCCTGCCGTTCCTAATCCCTTCGCCTCTATAGGCCGCCTGGAGAGAACCGTCACCTCTCTTGCGAGAGGATCACGAAGCAGCTGCCCAAGCAAAGCTTTACCGATTAAACCGGTAGCCCCGACAAGCAGGGCGCTGTAGCCGGCAGCTTTATTAACAGGCAAACCTTCATTCGATCCTGTCTTTTTCAAAACGAAATCATGCTTCAATGGAGAATTCCCTCCCTGGCTTACTTAAGAAGCCTGTTCCATTCTTATGCTTCCAGTATAACGCTCTCACTCACTTCTTTCAAAGCCGGAAGCATGATATGTACCGTCGTTCCCACATTCACTTGGCTTTTGATCTCCATCGTCCCCCGGTGGCTGTTAATAATCCGCTGGGTCACCATAATGCCAAGTCCGGTACCGGTCTCCTTGCCCGTAAAAAAGGGATCGCCGATTTTGGGAATCATATCGTCCGGAATGCCCATGCCCTCATCCGTAATCGCAATGGAGATGTGCTCCCTTTTGTGGCCTATCTGAATATGGATTTCGCCTCCGCTCGGCATGGCTTCAATCGCATTTTTCAGCAAATTTATAAATACCTGCTTCAACTGATTTTCCTCGCATGATATGAGGCAAATTTCTTCCGTTAACGAGATTCGGAACTCTATATTATGCAGAAGCGCCTCGCTATTCATTAATGCAATGACATCTTGCAGCACTTGCCTCACGTCTTTCGATACAAATCGCGTTGCCTGCGGCTTAGCGAGGATGAGAAATTCACCGACGATAAGGTTAATACGGTCTAGCTCCGACAGCATAAGAGTGACGTGGGAAAGCGCCAGCTTCTTGCTCTCCTGCTGGAGCTGCAGGAAACCGCGCAGCGTCGTAAGCGGGTTCCGGATCTCATGGGCAACGCCCGCAGCAAGCTGTCCGACCGTCGTTAGCTTCTCGGATCTGCGCAGAAGCTCCTCCATTTTATTACGGCTTCTCATATCCCTGGTAATGCTGGCAAACGCGCGAATCGTTCCATCCGAATCACGAATAGGCGAAATCGTCACGCTGACCGGGATCAATTCGCCTGACTTGGTTAGACGCATCGTCTCCTGTGCAGGCAGGGCCTTTCCTAACAAAAGCTGATTCAGCATGTTCTTCATTTCGGTGCGATGCGTTTCCGGAAGTATCGGATAAATAAGACCGACGGCCTCCTCTTCCTCGTAGCCGAAGAGCTGCTCGAAAGCCCGGTTTACCTGAATCACCTTGCCATCCAGATCGTTTAGATGAATCGCGTCGCTTGTATGGTTAATGAAGGATTCCAAATGTTCTTTCATTCTGCGGTTTTCTTCGAACGCCCTTCGCAGCTTGTTCATGTATATACTTAAATTTTGCGACATCGCATTTACCTTTAACGCCAGCAAACCAAATTCATCCTTGCGCTTGATGCGAATGGGCTGTTGAAAGCGTACGGAAGAAACTTCGTTTACCTTCCATAAAATATCCTTGAGCGGCCGGATCATTACGCCAACCAGCCAGTAGCTGATGATAAGCACCAGAATCATCGTTATTCCCGTAAAGATTAACGTATCATTGCGTTTTTGGCTGATGAGCTGTTGAATCCCCTCGCCATCATAAACCACGCTGATGATATACTTGCCCATCTTATCGGCTGAGTAAAAACTTCGAAAATACGGCTTCCCGTTGATTTGCATTTTCCGCAGCCCAAAACCCGTGTCCTTCGCATCGGTTATTAAGGGAAGATCACTCGTGGAATCCAAATAGGTATAGGTGCCGTATACAACCGATAGCGTGTCTTGCTCAAATACCGTTATTTCCTTTATATTTGGAATTATGGTTTCTACAATGTCAAAAAGATGCTCCGGACCGTAAGGGTCGTCTTTCTCATGGGTAATTCCGAGTCCCGACTGCTTCTCATAGGCCGAAAAAGTGTTAGCAACATGCATAGAGGTATCCTGCATCGTACGGCGCGCTTGCTCACGCATGTCCTGCATCATCGAATATTCACTTAAAAAGTGGTGTAATATGAAAAATGTAAATACGATCAGCGTAATCAAGACAGAGAATTTCATCTTAATCGACAATGTATGACACATCCTTTTACACAAAAACGTGTTTATTAACAACTTATACACATTACTAACAATTGTTGTGCACAGCTCTGAATAAAATGTGAGTATTTTTGTGCATATCCCGTTAGTTATCCACAAAGTTATCCACTACATGTTAACAACGGAATATTTGTTCGTCGTATAATGAAAAAAATTAAAGGAGTTTTGATTTATGACAAGAGAGCAAGAAGACCAGAATTGGATGCTTGAAGCCATAGAAGAAGCTAAAAAAGCCGAGCAAATCGGGGAGGTTCCAATAGGAGCTGTAATCGTTAGAAACAATGAAATCATAGGAAGGGGCTACAATCTGCGCGAAACACGGTTTGATCCAACCGCGCATGCCGAAATGGTAGCCATTCGTGACGCCTGCGATCGCATCGGCGCATGGAGATTGTTAGATTGCACGTTATATGTCACGTTAGAGCCTTGTCCAATGTGCGCGGGCGCTATTGTCCAATCCAGGGTGAAACGTGTTGTATACGGAACAACTGATCCAAAGGCGGGATGTGCAGGGACGCTCATGAACTTATTGCAAGAGCCCCGTTTCAATCATGAAACGGAGCTCACTAGTGGCATTTTACAACCGGAATGCGCATCTTTGTTAACACAATTTTTTCGTAAGCTTCGGGAGAAATAAAATTCCCTATAGGTTATCACGGCGTACCGTAATCTGTGTTATCTCATTTCTTTG
The DNA here is from genome assembly GCF_048572955.1 of Pristimantibacillus sp. PTI5. Classification (GTDB taxonomy): domain Bacteria; phylum Bacillota; class Bacilli; order Paenibacillales; family Paenibacillaceae; genus Pristimantibacillus. Next base: position 3,254,407 of record NZ_CP183886.1, on the reverse strand, counting down.
TATATGCTGTAACGCAACAATAAGCTGATCGGCCTCTTCGCTAATGGCTAGAACATCCGGATCTGTCAAGCTGCCGCGTTCTTCGGCGATTTCATGAAGCTTTAGCCGTAGCGACTGCAATTGTATTAGCAAGTTTTTTTTGTCCATAGCTCGCTTCGGGGCACGCTCCTTATCTAGCACTCGTGTGGTAATGCTTCTATTATACTCTTAGCGCAATAAGGAGTTTGTAAAAACTTGTCGACGAAAGCAGACAATTTTCGGGCATTATTCGACAAAACGAAGTTATTTATTCCATTTTATAGTTCTTTTCGACTATAAAAACCTATCATAATTTGGTAATTTTTATTCTTGCTCTTTTCAGACTAGTGAAATATTCATGCCTATAAATAGCTCGTAATCAACATAGCCATAAAACGGAAAAAATGAATAACCTTTTCATAATCTTTTTATAATCCTCGTCTGCATAACAATTGGCCGCAAACAAATCTTAGTTTGCTCTTGTTTTCCAAGCGTAATCACGGATAAAAATCCGCCAGCCATCCGCTAATATGAGGATAAATCCATTTGTATTATAAGAAAGTATGAAGTAAAATTATTTAAACATTAGTCGTAATGCAAGTGAAATGAACATAAATTCGGATGTCGGGATGTGCCCTAAGTGAATAATAAAGCAGTTATTTTAGGATGTAATTATTATATCGGTTTAAGCACTATTCGTTGCCTAGGCATTAACGGCGTACATACGGTTGCCGTTGATTATTCTACTAAAGATACCTATGGCGCGGATTCAAAATATACGTCAGAGAGACTAATCTCTCCTCATTATAAAGAAGATACGGCTGCATTTATTCGTTTTTTGAAGGATTATGCCCGCAAGCAAAGCGCTCCGCCGGTCCTAATTCCCTGCCATGACTCCTACCTTGAGGTTATTGATGAGCATTTGGAGGAGCTGAGAGAGCATTATCTCATTCCGCAAAACATACCAGGCATTTATTCGGATATGATGAATAAAGAAGTACTACAGCGTTTGGCTCTCGAAAACGGCGTTTCGGTTCCGGAGACGGTCCGTGTGAACGAAGAGAATTTTTTCGAGAAAATAGACCAGACGATCAAGTATCCATGTATCGTCAAGCCGACTGACTCCCCTTCCTTCGTTGCGAAATTCAGAAGAAAGCTTTTTAAAGTGAACAACCGAACGGAGCTCGAGCAAGCACTAGCCAAGGCGCAGGAAGCCCATCTGGAAGTCATCGTGCAGCGGATCATTCCGGGCTTTGACGATCATATGTATACCTTTGACGCTTATTTAAACCAAGATTCCAAAGTGACCCACTGGGTAACCTGTCAGAAATTCCGCCAGTATCCCATCAACTTCGGGGCATCCGTGTACACCGGCCAAAGATACGTGCAAGAGCTGTTCGATATCGGCGCTCCTTTCCTGGAAAAAATGAAATGGAAGGGCTTCGCCGAGATCGAGTTCAAGAAGGATGCCGAGACTGGACGCTATTATCTCATCGAGGTCAACTGCCGGATTACAAACTTGAATAACCTGCTCTACAAGGTAGGCGTAAATATTCCCTGGATTACTTACCAAGAGCTGACAGGCGGCAACCTTGTGCCTCCCAAAGCCGTCAAGGAGGATACGAACCGCGTATTCTGGTACGGCTATGAAGACATGCTCGCCGTCCGCGATTATGTCAAGACCGGGCAGCTGACATGGAAGCAGGTATTCGTCTCGTTATTTAAGCCGAAGGCTTATGCCATTTGGGATTGGAAAGACCCTAAGCCAGCCTTCTCTTACGCTTCCATTATTGGCGGCAAGCTGACGAAAAAGCTTCTAAGAAGGTAGTCCGTACAGATAGAAATAGGTCACTAGAATGGAGCTGATTGTATCATATGTTGTTGACCTCCTTAATTACAGATCTTGAATATAAGCTCGTGAAAGGCGATTTACATAGAGAAGCAGCTTCTATTGCCTACGATTCCAGAGAGGCTGCGGCAAACGGCGTATTCGTTGCGATTTCCGGTTTTTCGGTGGACGGCCATCGTTTCATTGATAAAGCGATCGAGCTTGGAGCAACCACGATTATCGTAGAGAAGGATGTTCCAATCTCTGCTGACGTAACCGTCCTGCAGGTAGCCAATACGCGCGAAGCGCTTGCACGAATAGCTGCTAATTTCTATCATCGCCCGACGGAGCAAATGAATCTTATCGGCATTACCGGAACGAACGGGAAAACGTCAACCACCTATTTTCTCAAATCTATTTTCGAGCAAACGGGAACCACGCTTGGGATTATCGGTACCATTGGCACGGTGATCGGGGATAAGGTGTTCCAAAATAAAAATACGACGCCCGAATCCCTGAATCTTCAGCAGATCTTCGCTGAGATGACGCAGTCCGACATGAAGCATTGCGTCATGGAGGTCTCCTCGCATGCGCTTAATCTGAACCGGGTTGCTCATTCCAGCTTCAACACGGGGATTTTTACGAACCTAACGCCGGACCATCTCGAGCTGCATCGTACGATGGAGGAGTATTTCGAGGCCAAGGCAAAGCTGTTTGACATGACCACGGACTACAATATTATAAATGCCGACGATAAATACGGACGGATTCTGATCGATCGCTTAAAGGATAAGGAGCCAAAGCTGCTCACTTACGGAATTGAGCAGGAAGCCGATATTTATGCGACGGACATTCATTATTTTTCCGATTACACCACCTATACCGTGAATACGCCAAAGGGAAGCATCTCCATTAAAGTGAATCTCCCTGGGATGATCTACGTATATAACAGCTTAGCGGCTATCGCAACCGCATATGCCAACCAATTCAGCCTGCAGCAAATCGCTGAGGGCATTGCGGCCGTCGACGGCATTAAAGGGCGCCTAGAGGTGGTTTATCAAGATGGAGACTCCAAAATTATCGTCGATTTCGCTCATACCGAGGATAGTCTAGAGAAAGCTTTGACGACGATAAGGCCTTTTGCCAAAGGAAGAATCATTCTCGTATTCGGCGTTTACGCGTCAGACGGAGAATCCGGCACGGAGAAGCGCAGAGCGATGGCGAAGGTTGCTGCCACGTTTGCCGATTTTTCCGTTATTACCTCGGACAATCCGAAGATGCAGGATAACAACCTGATTATCCGTGAGATCATTGAAGGCATTGAAGCGTATAACGGCGCTTACGAGGCTGTTGTCGACCGGAGAGACGCGATTGCCTTCGCCATTGAAATCAGCAAAAAAGACGATGTAATCCTTATCGCCGGCAAAGGCCATGAAACGACGCAAATTATCGGAAAAACGGAATTTCCTTTTAATGAAGCGGAAATCGTCAGGGAAATAAAATCAAAAACAAAGTGACGACGCATTTAAAACGCAGAAAAATGAATTAATCGCAACTAACACTTCAATAAAAGTAGGTTGAACAATGGAAGCTAAAAGCTTAGGCGTCATTGGCGGGATGGGACCGAAAGCAACATCCGTATTTTTCGACATGGTCATCGAACAGACAGCAGCGGAACGCGATCAGGAACATATCGATATGGTGATTCTTAATCATGCCACATTGCCCGATCGAACCGGAGTGATATTGGACAACAGAGGCGAGCTGTTTCTAAAGGCAGTTGCTAAAGATTTAAAGCTGCTTGAAGCGTCCGGCGTGTCGAATATAGCAATACCGTGTAATACTTCGCATTACTTTTACAATGAAATGCAGCAAATGACAAGCATCAATATCATTAATATGGTGGATGAGAGCTTAAAGGAAATTTACGATACCTACGGCGAGCACTGCAAAGTAGGCATCTTGGCGACAAACGGTACGGTGAGCAGCGGCGTTTACCGTAAGGGCTGCGAGCAGTACAATATGAGGCTGCATGAGCCGGACGCAGCGGTTCAAGAGCATGTGATGGACATTATCTACAATAAGGTTAAACGCAATCTGCCTGTAGAGCCTTCCGAGTTTGAAGGTATCATTAACCATCTTCTTACCCATGATGAATGCCAATGCGTCATCATTGCATGTACCGAATTATCATGCATTCCGATTCAGAAAGAAGTTGCAAAACATTGCGTGGATGCCATGTCCGTGCTAGTTCAGAAGTCAATCGAGCTATCCGGCAAACAATCCATCTCAAAATAATGAACAACGTCATTCACGGTTGTTGTCATGACGGAGACCAAGGCCCTATGGTCTTGGCTTATTGAAAGTGAAAAATCCGGAGAATGATCTCCGGATTTTTTTGTATTCAAATGCCTCAAATGCTTTAACTGACTGGTTAGTCCTTATACAAGGTTAAGCTCCACGTTAATATTGCCGCGAGTCGCCCGCGAATACGGACAAACCTGATGAGCCGCATCGACCAATTCCTTCGCCACATCCGGTTCAACGCCAACAATAGAAATATCAAGTTTGACCTCCAGCTCGTATCCTCCGCCTTCGTCCTTCCCTAATGTAACATGAGCGGTTACTTCCGTTTTCTCTACCTTAATTTTCTTCAACCGGCTTACAACATTGATCGCGCTCTCGAAACAAGCCGCGTAGCCGCCGGCAAACAGCTGCTCTGGATTCGTAGCTCCTCCTTGGCCTCCAAGCTCCTTCGGCGCTCTCACATCTACATCCAATTGATGATCGCTCGATACAAGCTTACCGTCTCTTCCGCCAGTTGCGGTTACCGTAGCTGTGTATAATTTTTGCATAATAAATTCCTCCGTTTTTTTATTATAAATCTTCACTGTCGTTTGAAGCTTCGTTTACAAGAAAAGCATTCTGCATTCTTATTGCCTAAGCGCTCCTTTTCTATTCTGGTTATGCAAAATAGCTTGTAACGCTTTTTTGATTTTATACAATTTAATTTTATAAAATTAATATACACCTCTATCGGTGAGCTGTCAATAAAAAACGGATTCCGATGCTTCTATAGCGCTATTATTCATGCATGCCCACTCAAAAAAAGCCTCATCGGATTTCTCCGATAAGGCTTAAATTTATTTTTATTCCGTTTCAAACAGGTCTTCATTCTGCTCTCTTACATCAAGGATAAGCGGAAGCTGCTCGAAAAAAACATCCACCACCCGAGGGTCAAAGTGCCGCCCCCGCTCCTCTTTAATGAGCTGCAAAATACGTTCCAACGGCCATGCCTCTTTATATGCCCTCGCGCTGCCTAAGGCATCGAATACATCGGCAAGCGCCGTAATTCGTCCATAGATATGTATATTCTCTCCCGCAAGCCCCTGCGGATAACCGGTCCCATCCCATTTCTCGTGATGCTGCCAAGCTACGATCGCTGCAGCCTGCAGGAGCTGTCTCTTTGATTTTCTCAGCAGCCGGTATCCAATCGTGCAGTGTTCCTTCATTTGCTCAAATTCCGCGGCCGTGAGCTTCCCTGGCTTTTGCAAGATCGCATCCGGAATCGCTACCTTCCCTATATCATGCATGGGCGATGCGCTTCGCAGCCTTTCGGCTTCTATCTGGCTCATGCCAAGGCCTGCTGCCAAAATATAAGAATATTGAGCGACCCGTTTTACATGATTCCCTGTTTCCTTGGAGCGTCCCTCGCCGATATTGCCCATAGCCAAAATGATTTCTTTCTGTGTCTCTATTATTTCCTGATGCAGCATAATGGATTCAAGGGATTTGCCCGAATAGGCTGCAGCTAGGGTGAGATAGTCCATGTCCTGCGTCGAGAATGACTGCTTTTGCGTCAGCTTGTTGATCGCTTGATAGGCTCCAATCACCTCTCCCTGATTGTTGCGGAAAGGAATGGTCATGATCGACTTCGTCCGATAGCCCGTCTTTTTGTCGCTCTCCGGGTTATGCCTGGGATCTCCATAAGCATCATCGATAAAAATAGGCTGTCCGGTGCTGATTGCACTCCCTACTAGGCCGCTTCCGTAAGGTATTCTAATTTCACCGATAGCATGCGTGACCACTGTAAACAATTCATTATTCGCAGCATCAATTAACCAAACCGTACAGCGGTCGGCAACGACCATATCCCTGCCCATATTCGCCATTAAAACAAGAACATTTTCCAGTTTTTTCTCAGTAGCGATTTTTGCGGTATATTCAAAAATAACCTTAAGCATTTGTTCTGGCGTTAAATCTAATTTAAAAGAAAAAGGTTCATTGAAGTATTCATACATGCGGGGTATTCCTCCAGCTGTTCGAGCTCTTCGTCCATACAACTATTCGCCCTCCTGCACTTTTTTTCCTGCTGTAAAGCCTAGAAAATTGACTTATTTCGACAATAACTGCATGATTCCAAAATAAGACTGGTTAATCTTGCTTCCTTAAAAGCTCACATGCTATAATTAACATTGCTGCGCGTCCGTAGCTCATCCGGATAGAGCAAACGTTTCCTAAACGTTAGGTGGGAGGTTCGAGCCCTCTCGGGCGCGCCAATGCATATAAACCACCGTGTTACAGCGTTTTGCCAGCGTTGAGTGTATCGTATAGTCTTACGGTTTCTGACGCTCAAACACGATGAATGTAGCACGTAAATACGAGCTTCCTACGATCTTAACGTAGGAGGTTTTTTGCTATGCACGATGTTGACCCGCGCAAGAGACATTGGGAGCCCGATGCGTCCGTAATTCTCCGTGATACTGATCAGCTCGTTGGCAATATAGAAGTAGATCGCCTCCGTCATTACAACCGCGTCTAATTCGAGCAAAACGTCGAGCCTGTGTGCGAGTAAAATAACGAGTAACATGAGCCTTTTTTCGCCAGGCCGACGGAGCCGACAGCGCTATTTAAGCCGCGCCCCTCTTTTACTGACGCATACATTCCTGACGCGATATCTACACCAATGGCTACGAGCAGGAACATCAGCGATTCGTGCCAGCCTCCGAATGCGAACGCAATAAAGGCGCCAGCAATGCCAGCGCCCCCGTTTTTTGACCGTTTATTCCGCGATCATCTCCGTTTCTATTTAATTGCGTGTACTTACGGCGTATTATGGTCCTGATGAAAGTTTGACAATTCCTAATCACAATTCCAATCTAGTCAAAGTATAATTATTGGACTATACTTTTTTATATTGTCGTAAGGAGTGGTAAGGTTGAGCTCGAACTTAATAATTAAATCATTAAATGGCTTAAGGGGTATTGCTGTTCTTATTGTTATATTTAGTCATACTGGAAACTCGGGACTTTACCTATTGCCAAACTTAAATTTGACTGGTACTGGTCAATACGGTGTAATCCTATTTTTCTTCCTTAGTTCCTTTTTATTAAGCCGACCATTTTTTCATGATCCAGAATTAATTTTTAGTGCTCGCAAATGGATAAATTACTTTATTCGTAGAATTATACGTATTCTACCCTTGTATTATACAGTGATACTAATCGATTTCTATTATCTAAAAGCACAAATTGTTTCTCCGGATAAACAAGAGTTGATAGACCATCTCCTTTTTATCAGAGGGAATGGAGTTTACTGGAGTGTCCCTGTAGAATTAAAGTTTTATCTAATACTACCGCTGTTTGTAGTTGCATTAGTTATTTGCTCCAGAAACAAATTAGCTCTTTGGAGTATATTAACTTTAATTACTTGTTTATTTGTTAGCAATGGTTTACTTGCCTATACAAACTCATTTTGGGAAACTCTATTTATTCACCGTTATGTTGTTTCTTTTATTGCAGGAATCTTAACTAGTTACATATACGTACTTTCAGAGAAAATGGATTTGCAACTATTCAAAAAGGGTACTTTCGAAATAATTGCTATATTATGCATTGTGGTAATGGGCACACAAATTCCCGCTATTTGGTACTATTTTCAAGGAGGACACCACTTCAATTACTCCAGTATAGATTGGGGTCAATATTATAAGTACCGACATTTATTAGCTATTTCCTGTTTTTCAATATTAACCTATAGTTACCTTAATGGAACTGGTATTATAAAAAAACTATTATCAGCGAGTATTTTAAGGTCCTGTGGTGAACTTAGTTTTAGCATGTATTTATTGCATATGCCTGTTCTTTATTTTGTCGTTAATCATTTTCAAGGAACTTCGTTATACATAATGACTGGTTTAATATTTGTTTTGACATATTTAGTTTCTTTTTTAACCTACCGTATTATTGAGAAACCTTTTATGGATTTAACAAAAACCAAGTCATCAGTCAATTTACCTAGCAGAAAACAATTAGATCTATAAATAACATGGCTAGTACGAATTCTAAACTTCATACTAGCCATGTTATTAAGAATTTGTTAACAAAATAAATTCTTCTTCATCTACATTTCTTACTTCAATTTCATTTTCCGACAAACCTATATCAATGGGATTTTCTAGCATTACTTCAAATACTCCGTCTGATTGTCCTACTATTATTTTTCCACCTTCCTTATTAATTGTAACCATCATACTAATCATCACCTCAATGACCATGTACTAATATATACATACTTAAGTTTCCGGTTGGACTTCCGATTACAGACCAGTTAATTTCAAAACTTCCTTCTTGTAAGATTTATATAGTTCCGGATGTGGTGGAGTCTCCTGCCGTTTCGATTGTCAAAACTGAAGTTGAATTAGCGTAGTTCCCTAATGCATTTAAATACCAAGGGCGTTGGAAATTATTTTCCGCATATACCATCACTCCCGATTTTAGTATTACCTATTAATGCAATAATACTGTCAAAGGTGGTGGCCGTTTATTCAATCGCATTCGCGTATTCCTTCCGCTATAATACGTGTAGGTAGGACCTCGTACAAACCGTGTTCCATCGTTGAGTGTACGAAACCAGTAACCGTGTGGCTTTCGGAGCGCATACGATACTATAGGCCTTCCTAAACGTTAGGTGGGAGGTTCCAGCACTGAAGTAACTTGCAGTCATTATAATGAGACCTGCTACGCATTCGTCGTAGGAGGTTTTTTTGTATGTTTTATGGAATGGATAGGTTGACTACAGAACGTTTGTTCCCCTATAATGTGCATGAGGTGATTTACTAATGGCCATGCCGTTATTTAAGGTAAACAATCATAACCCGCATTCATGCCAGCCACCGGCTGTGGAAGAGCTTCAGCTTATGCAAGACTCCATTATTCTTCCGCTAGCACTCGCAGTCGTAGAACGCAATAGTCGCGAGCTGGATCGGAAAGCACGCTCTTTGCGTGCGATCTTTGCCAAAGCCGCCGACATTATCATTTTCAAAATGAAGGCTGATTTAGCGGCGAACACTCGGCTGCTGGTTTCAAAAAGCATTACCGTTTGTACGGATCACGGAATAAATAACAAACTAACCTATCATTTCAATTGCCGCGGCTATGAAGATTGCATTACTCTGACACATGAATACATACGAAATGAAATCAACCAACGAATCTCTGCGTACAATTCCGAAATCTTTGCGATGCGTGCCTCCTCCGATGCATAAAAAAGGTAACTTTTACCTTTCTTTATGCCTCTTATCGAAGGCAAATGCAACCTATAAGGCATTTCACGCGTAAGAATAAACACAGTAACCGATAAACTTATTTTTTTGATGCATCTACTGTAAAAAAATAAAATTCCTGTTAGGAGGAATATACATGAAGGCTGCTGGCACGCTGCTGCTGGTTACCGCAATTATGGAAGGCATATTGGGCTTTCCCTTTTTGGGAGGCTCGCTGGTCCTATTTTCCGGCTATACCCTACTATTCGTCGCGCTTGTGCTCCACATTATAACGCTGGTCCTTTGCTCGCAGCACAATAAACCCATAGTGGGCAGCATACTAGGTATCGTCACCTCGGTATTGGCATGGATTCCTTTTCTGGGCATGATCATGCATCTTACAACTGCGGTATTCCTCTTTATTGCCGCATTCAAAAAAGAGCAGCACAGCAATCCTCCATACCCTCCCGCTCCGGGCAGCTTCTAAAAAAGGATTATCCTTTGTAGATTTTTCTACGAAAGGATAATCCTTTTTTTAAAAGTCTATATTTATTTCCCCTCTTTTTTCCTGCGTCATTTTCATACCATTCCTTGCGCATTAAACGTTTCTCCAGAATTCGACAATAAATATTAGACTTATGGACTATATTTAGCAGGATTTATCATAAAAATGTCGAATTAAATCGAAAAATAACGAATAAATCCATTCGTTCCTGTTCTTACACTTGAACTCACAGACAAGGAAGGTCGCCAAATGAAAAAAAAGTTCAAAAAACCAGGTTACAAGCTGAGCAAAAAGCTATCTCTTAGCTTACTTAGTACTGCCGTGCTGGTAGCCCCGCTCTCCGTTTCTTCTCATGTCTATGCGAGTAACCCCACTATTTTGCAGCCGATCACGATTACCGATTACGCGCAAAATTATACGATGAATGGAAGCGCTATTAATTTAGATATCAGCTCCCGTCTCGCTCCTTTGGACCAAGGGTCCGTGCAGGTTATCGTTTCTTCAAGTAAACCGGCAATTGCTGATGTAACAGCCGCTGGAAGCCTGCTTACTTTAAACACGCAAGCAGCAGGATCAACGGTTATCACCGTTCATGCAAGTGATAAGCACGGTAAAGCGATGATCGACAGCTTTCAATTTCAAGTGACCAAAATAGGCGATACGACAGGCGACGGACTGGTTACTCCTGCGGATGCCTTATACATCTATAAAGTCGTCAATACTAAAACACCCTTGTCCGTTGAAGAGAAAAACCGGCTTGATATTAACCGGGACGGTGTCGTGACCAGCGCGGATGCCACCATGCTAGTGAATACCTACGTGGGGAAAACAACGGCCGCCCAAACCTTTATTATTGCCATAAGCGATATAAATGACGCACCTGTTGCTTCGAACAATGAAGGCATCGAAGACTCCCTGTCTGATGGAAGTACCGTAACAGGAACATATATTTATCTAGATGCCGAAGGCGACCCTGAGGGAAGTTCGCAATATCAATGGTACATCGGCAGCCAACAAGAGGGCTCGGATAAAACAAAAATTTTAGGCGCTACCGGCAGTGAATATACCGTAACGGCCGCGGATGCCAATCGGTATTTATTTTTTGAGGTGACGCCAATTGCAGCTAACGGTAATCAGCAAGGGATACCAACAATCGCAGCCGTTAGCAGTTTAATCCCCGATACGACTGCTCCGACGGGTACGGTAACGATAAACGAATCAGCAGCCGCAACCAATGCGGAAAACGTCATGCTGACGACAACGAGCAGCGATGGTGCCGGTATTAGCGGAACTGAGATGCGTTTCTCGAATGACGGCGTTATTTGGAGTTCATGGGAAACCGCTGCAGCCAGCAGAAGCTGGACGCTGCAATCAGGGGATGGATTAAAAACGGTATTCATGCAGCTGCGCGACGGCGCAGGTAACGCAACTGCCAATTCCTTCAGCGATACCATCACATTGGATACAGCTGCGCCTGCCGGGACTCTGAATATAAACAACGGCAAGGCAACAACAGCGGAAGCCAACGTTAACTTAGACATAACCAGCACAGATGCCGCCGGCGTAAACGGTATCGAAATGCGTTTTTCCAACGATGGCAGTAGCTGGACTGATTGGGAGACGGCTGCAGCAAGCAAGAGCTGGACCCTCCCGGCCGGGGAAGGCTTGAAGAATGTCTCCATGCAGCTGCGTGACCGTCTTCATAATGTTACAACCACTGCAATTACTCATTCCATTGTCGTGGATGCCACACCGCCGGCCGGTATGCTAAGTATTAATAACGATGCCTTGGCAGTCGGCTCTGTCCATGCCATTCTCTCCATTACGAGCAGCGACAGCAACGGAAACGTTGAGATGCGTTTCTCGAACGACGGCAGTAACTGGAGCAGTTGGGAAGCGGCATCCGCCAGCAAAAGCTGGACGTTAGACGCCTCGGAAGGTAAAAAGTCGGTAAGCATGCAGCTGCGCGACAGCGCCGGCAATGTTACCGCTTCTGACATTTCGGATGATATTTTATTGGATCTAACCGCTCCAAGCGGCTCGCTCATTATTAATAGCAATGCTGCCTCTGTTAAAGCGGCTGAGGTAACGCTATCCATCACAAACACCGACGATACGGTTGTTGGCGGTACGAAGATGCGCTTCTCGAATGACGGCGTAAATTGGAGCACGTGGGAAGATACCGCAGCAACCAAGCAATGGAGCCTCACTTCGGGAGACGGGGCGAAGACCGTGTGGTTGGAACTGCAGGATGGACTAGGCAACACAACAGGTAACCCGATTAGCGATTCGATTATGTTGGATGGTACCGCCCCAACCGGGACGTTAAACATCAACCACGGGGACGTTGTGACGGCATCAGCAAGCGTTGAGCTAAACGTAACCAGCACGGACGGCTCCGGTGTCGCTGGCACGGAAATGCGTTTCTCCAACGATGGAAGCAGCTGGAGCGATTGGGAGGCTGCCGCATCCAATAAAAGCTGGAGTCTTACAGCGGATGATGGGGAAAAGACGGTGTACATGCAGCTGAGGGACTCACTCGGCAATGTGATGGCAAACACCGTCAGCGATATGATTTCTTTGGATACAACGGGACCCCGGATTACGGTCTCAACGCCTGCGAACGGCGGGTATAATATCCCTGCGGAAGGCAGCTTTTCTCTTACCTTTGATGAGAATATTTCCGAAACCGCCGGCAAAAATATTACGCTTCGCGCTCTTACCGACGATCATATTATTGAAACCTATGATGTCTCGAATTCCAATCAGGTCACGATTAGCGGCAGCACGGTAACCTTCTCCCACACAACGCTGGGACAGCTGACTGACTATTATCTGGAGATCGATGCAGGAGCTTTTGCCGATGCGGCCGGCAATGCGTTCATTGGCCTAACAGGGAACTCCGCATTGCGTTTTACTTCACAAGATTCCAGGGCGCTTGCCGTAACGCTAACGGAACCGCTCACGGAAACAAATTTGGAGGGAGCACTGATTACGCTGGATCTTACAGGAGACACCTTTAATCCCTTGGCAGAGGCCGCTGATTTTCAGCTCAACAACGCGCCAAGCGGTCTGTCCATCATTGGTGCAGGCGTTGACTCCGAGAAGCCCAGCCAAGCCTTCGTGTTTCTTGAATTCGATCAAACGAACTTCGATGCGGATATAACTAACTTTACGATAACGGCCAAGGCCTCGGCCCTTGCCAGCGGACATGCTATAGCTTCAGAAGCCAAGACGATTACAGCTGTGATTGAGGGACCTGTCATCACGGCAATGTCACCGGCCAATCATGCATTAAACAGCAGTCTCTCAGCCGATTTCTCTTTGACTTTTTCAAGTCCGGTCACGCCCGTAAACGGAAAGTACATTACCGTTTACGAAAAATTCAACGGACGTACCGTGCAAACGATAAATGCCGGGGATACCCAGAAAGTAGCGGTTAATGGAAATACCCTATCCATTCGGCATAACATCCTGCCCGGATCAATCGAGTACGGCATACAAGTGGAACCCGGCGCATTCCAAGATCTAAACGGCAGGCCTTTCACGGGTATTACAGATTCCTCCGCATGGACGTTTACAACCAGACCGGCGGAAGTCTCTCCTTATTTCTCTGATTTAATATGGGGTAATGATGGGCGGATCGCACTTCAGCTCATGTATCCAGGCAATGGAGACCCGAATCACGTAGCCACTGGTTATTCCATTGATGTATATAAATATATGAATCAGTCTAAAAATATTCAGGTTACAAATTTACCGATTGGGGGAATTAATTCCTACCAACCGTTTATCATGATTAACGAAATCTTTTACGATGCCTTCGATATCGCGAATATCATTTATTATAATAATGATGATTTATCGTTATACAACCCCAATGCGTTCACCGTAACCGCACTTGTTCTTAAAAAAGATGGCATAACCGTAGATGTTCTAGGTAATCCGTCGGTAACCAGCGCGGTTCCGATCATTGGGGAGGGTAAAGCGCTTATTCGCAGAAAAGGCATTATTGGCGGCTACAACAGCTTTGATTTGTCGGAATGGAATGTTTTTTCATCCGGCATCTATTCCTACATGGGCTCTCACCGTTTATTTGATTAGATTGAGAACCAGCATAATTATTCCTACATTAAAATTTCGGAGGTTCCCATGTTCACACATCCATTAAAACGGCCTGCAGCGTTTCCTGCATTTATGGCTTTCCTGCTGATTGCGACGAGTATAGGTCTACATGCTTCCACCGCTAATGCCGCGTCTCTTCAAAAGGATGCGGTTCAAGTGACGATCGGCAGCTCCCAGGTAGCTATCGGGAGTATGATCGATGTTCCCGTAACCCTGCAGAAGCCTGATGTAGGCATCGCTTCCTACGGCATGCAGATCGACTTCGACACCGCTTCTTTGGAGGTTGTATCGATTACCCCAAATTACGGGAGCACCGATGAAACAAAGTGCGCGGAATCAGTCGAAGGCTGTTTCCAGTCCCAATTCGACAATAAAGAAGGCTGGCTGCGTGCGGCTTGGGTAGACGGTTCGGGAGGGGAGAGTCCCCTGACCCATTCCCTTCAGCTGTACACCATTCGTCTAAAACCTAAGAGCTCCGGAACGCTAGGCGAGAAAATATTAACCGTAGATTCGTCACAGCCTGACCATTTGGCTTTTTCCGATAGCAATGCCGCATTGCTCCCGGTCGTACTACAGACTGGCAGCATCACCGTAAGGCTGGCTCCTGCCGAATCGTCCGAGACTCCAATCAGGGTTGTCATCGATGGCAAGGAACAGGAAAATTCAGCGACGGCACGTACGGAAACGATTAACAATCATAAGGTAACTACTGTCACCGTAGATGACGAGAAGGTATTAAAGCAGATCGCCGGCGATAATCTTCGTACGCTTGTCATTCCGGTTAGCGGAGACTCCTCCATCGTGACGGGGGAATTAAACGGCATGCTTGTCAAAGCCATGGAAGCCAAGGCTGCCGTGCTGGAAATTCGGACCGATCGCGCCACCTACACGCTACCGGCAGACCAAATCAACATTGACCAAGTATCGGATACGATTGGAAAAGATGTGGCACTCCAGGATATTAAGATTAGTGTGCGGATTGCCGAAGTGGAGATGAGTGAGATCGCCGAAGCTGAAAAGGCTGCGCAAGCAAGCGGCATAAATCTAATTGGCAAACCCGTTAACTTTGAGGTCACGGCTACCTATGGCGACCAAATAGTGACCATTGACCGGTTTAACCACTATATCAACCGTGCGATTGCTCTTCCTGACGGCATTGACCCTGCCAAGCTTACGACAGGGGTTGTTATCCATGAAGATGGTACAATGACGCATGTGCCAACGCAAATTATCAAAAAAGACGACAAGTACTATGCGTTAATCAACAGCCTTACGAATAGCACCTATACCGTCGTATGGCACCCAAAAGCTTTTTCTGACGTCCAAAACCATTGGAGTAAATCCGATGTCAACGATTTGGCGTCACGCCTTGTCCTTCAAGGCGTTTCCACAGACTCGTTCGCTCCGGAACGCTCCATCACGCGCGCCGAATTTACGGCAATCACGATGCGGGCTCTTGGACTTCACAAAGCTGCAAAGCAGAATACAGCTTCCTTCAAGGATGTATCCGATCAAAGCTGGTACAGCGAAGCGGTAAATCTGGCAGCTTCCTACGGAATTATCAGCGGTTATAAGGATAACACCTTCCAGCCGAATGCATCGATCACCCGTGCGGAAGCCATGGTTATTTTAAGCCGGACAATGAAATATGTTAATCTTCAACAGGTCAGCGACCAGTCAGAGACTGCAAAACTCCTGGCACCATTCTCCGATAGCCAATCCGTAAGCGAATGGTCACGCGAGGCTGTGGCTGCCATTATCAAGCAAGGCATTGTGAAAGGCTCGAATGGCAAAATAAACGCCGGCTCCGCTATTTCCCGTGCAGAAACGGCTGCGATGGTAAGAAGATTGCTCCAGCAAGCATCCTTAATAAATTAGCTGCCTGATACTGTTGCAATGACGTAATGCTAGCGTCATAAACGGCAATTCATGCATTTATTTATGCATATCTTTCGGCCTTCCCTACGTATATGTACTTAAAGCCATTTCAACGTCTTTTAAGAATAAGGGAGGCAACACCTGATGAATCAGCCTTTTGGGCTCCACAAAGAAGAAAAAACGTACGGCATGCTCTGTCATCTGCTCGCATTCAGCGGATTGATAATCCCGCTTGGCAACATTCTTGGACCGCTCGTCATCTGGCTCATGAAAAAGGACCAATCGAGCTACGTAGACATGCACGGCAAGGAGTCGCTTAATTTTCAAATTAGCAACGCGATCTACACCATTATTTCAGGCCTGTTAATTTTCGTGCTTATCGGCTTCATCACTACACCGCTATTATTTGTTTTTTGGCTCGTGTTTACCATTATCGCCTCCATTCGCGCCTCCGAGGGCAATGGTTACCGTTATCCGTTGACGATTCGTTTTTTCAAATAACAAGCGTAAACGGTTGTTGCCGTCATTTGGCGTTGACACCTCATTCGTCTCGCGGTGAACTATAAGCAAAGACGCCGTAGCCTGCAGGCTCCGGCGTCTTTATTTTATTTAGGCAGCAGCGAGGCATATTTCTTCCGCAGCGCATGTAAACGATCCAGCTGCTGGAGCGCCTGCTCCCCGCGCCTCTTCGTTACTGCAACCGATAATGCATCCATAAGCGCGACCGGCGCCGCCATCGAATGAAAGCCCTCCAGCTCGCCCCGATCGACCTGCAGGACCAGGTCGCTCTGCTCCAGCATATCAGAAACCAGCAAATCCGTAACAAGCACGGTTGTATAGCCGGCTGTACGCGCATTCTCAAGCAGCACGGTTAGTTCCGGAGAGCGCCTTACGAATCCAAACATCAGCACAACATCATCAGGTCCCGCATGGACAAGCGATTCCAGAAGCTCGCTTCCGCTGCCCGCCATTCCCTCGACTCGCACGTTTATCCTGTTTAATCGAAAGCGTATAAGCTCTATTAAGCTCATGGCCGCCCCCGTGCCGAATACATAAACCGTCCGCGCGGCGTGAATGGCCTCAACCGCTTTATAAAATGACTCCCGCTCCACCCGCTTCGATGTCACCTCTATATTCGCAGACGCAATGTCCAGCATCTCGCTTACAACATCCGCCTCCTCATGCTCCATTTTATTCAAAATTTGTTTCATCTTGCGAGCAGGCGTCGCATGCTCGTTTTGGAGCAGATGCTTCTTGAATGCTTTTAAGTTAGCAAAGCCGATCGTCCGCCAAAATCGCGATACGGTGGCTGTGCTTACGCCTACCGCAAGTGCGATATCCTCTTCCGTACAGTAAGGAATTTGCTGCAGCGCACCCATTACGTAATTAGCGATCGCCTGCTGACTCTTTGACATATTGTCGAGATCCATATCCAAATGAAAGGCTGTCATGTCAAACTATCCCCTATTCTCCTCTAGGTTAGCGTTTCCTATTTTCTCTATGGAGTATAACACCTTTTTGATAAATGATGATAGTTTTTTTTCATAATTAAATAAATGTATTTTATTTTACACAATCCATACAATTTGTTGATGATCCGAAAACATTCAGTCCCTATATTGTAGAAGAATTCGCTTTGAAACGAGGCTTACAAGGCGAGCTCCGCCTCACAAAACAATTTAGGAGGAATCCCCATGGTTTCAGCGCCTAAGCGCCGATACGAGTTAACGCAATCACAAAAGCTTATGGTCTTCATATTATCCATGTCTTTGTACGGCATATCCAACATGTTCTCCGAGCTCATCCCTGAGCTAAAGCTTGGACCGATTGAACTGAAGGTCGAGTATTTCGCCTTTATTCCGCTTACGCTGTGCATTCTATTTAATCCGCTGTATGCCGCGCTTGGCGCTTCCTTTGGAGAGGTTATCTTCGGCGAGCTGCTGCTTGGCCAATTCGGCGGACTCGGCGAGCTGGAGAAATTTATTGAGTTTACCATCGCAATGTACATAGCGGGATTACTCGTCAGCGACCCCCGCAACCGGAAGCAGCTCGCGCTCGCCTCCTTCGTTGCAGTTGGCATTGACCAAATGCTCAGCGCGATTGTCGATATTAGCAAAGTATGGTTCGGCATTGAAGAGCTTGAGGCCGTTCCGGGCATTCCGGAAAGTATCCTGCTTATTGAAGGTCTAAGCTTCCTGAATGCCATGGTGATTACGGGCATCTTCTTCTCCCTTCTGCCAACCTTATTTCTTGTTCCCCGTTTGTATGGCAAAATAGAGCCGCTGCTCGGCATGAAGCCGCGTGACAGCCGAATTACCGTATCATGGGGCCAGCTCATGACGCCGCGCCTCCTTATTACCGCTATCTTATTCGTTTTTATCGGCGTAGTCGCTGAATTCTTATCCGAGTCGGATATTAATTTTGCGGTATGGGAGCCCGAATTTATCGAGCAGTACGGGCAGGGCTTCATCTGGGTCAGCGTTTTAGCAGCTGCGCTTGTCCTTGCCGTTACCCTATTTGCTGCCTTTCGCGCCAAATCCAAATCTGCTCGCGTATCGGGGGACATAAAGCTTTGAGACCATTACACACACAGATGGCCCGCCAGGAGCCGCAGCAAGCGGCTCCAATCATAGCTCTCCAGGATGTGCAGTTTCAATATCCGGGAGCGGAAGACACGGCACTGCGCGATATTCACCTTACGATTCAGCCCGGCGAGTTTATTGCCGTTGCCGGCACGAACGGCAGTGGCAAGTCTACGCTGTGCAAATGTCTCAATGGCCTTATTCCGAATTACTATGTTGGCGATTTAAGCGGCTCTATCGAAGTGGCTGGGCTTACGGCTGCAGATGAGACGGTATCCTCCTTATCCCGAAAGGTTGCATATGTGTTTCAAGATTTTGAGAACCAGCTCGTACGTCCCACCGTCTATGACGAAGCCTGCTTTGCGCCGCTTAATTACGGCTTTGCGGATTACAAGGAGCGCGGGCTGCGCGCCCTATCCATGCTGGGCATCGAGCAGCTGAAGGAACAGTGGATTTGGCAGCTAAGCGGCGGACAAAAGCATCTTACGGCTCTTGCTGGCGCCTTGTCGCTGGATCCTGACATTATTATTGTCGATGAGCCTGTGGCCCAGCTTGACCCGTTTCATGCCAGGCTCATTTACGACAAGCTCCGAATATTAAATGAGCAGTTCGGAAAAACGATTATCGTCATTGAGCACCATACCGAATTTATAGCGGACTACTGTCACAGGGTCGTGCTCATGGATAGCGGAACGATAAGGTGGGTCAAGCCTGTCCAAGAAGCGTTGTCCGCCGTTGACGAGCTGGCTGCCCTGCATATTTTGCCTCCGCAGGTAACCTTGGCCGTTCGCGATTCGGAGGCTGAAGGCATACATTCTCAGACCGCTGGCCACCTTTACCCGATTACCATCGACGAGGCCGCCGACTATTTTAGCCAAGTGATAGGACAGTCTTCCATTATCGAGAACATCCCTATCTCCAACAAACCAACCGATATTAACACGCACCCTAAAAAATCGCTTATTACGTTTACCGATGTCTCCTACGCCTATAAAACGATCACAAGAGATATGCATCCCGTCATCCGCGATATGTCGATAAGTTTTTATGAAGGGGATCGCATCGCTTTGGTCGGGAATAACGGCGCGGGCAAATCTACGCTCCTGAAGTTAATTTCAGGCATTCGGCGGCCAAGCGCCGGACGGCTGGAGGTATGCGGACATATTACTAAGCAGGCTTCGCCTGAGCTGTTATCCGATTTTGTCTCATACATATACCAGAATCCCGAGGAGATGTTCATTGAAGACTCTATCCGCAAGGATATTGAATATTTTTTAAAAGCCCGTAACATCCCGGACTACCGCAGCTTTGTCGATGGTATTCTTGAGCGCCTGCGGCTAACCGGCTTGCAAGACCGTGACGGCAGGCTCCTGAGCGGCGGACAGCAGCGCAGAGCGACGTTAGCCATCGGCTTAGCCATGCGCCCTGCCGTCATGCTGCTTGATGAACCGACCGCCAGTCTTGATGCCTCCAGCCGCCGCGAAATGACCGAAATGCTGGCCCAGCTGCATCAGCAAGTGAAAACAACGGTGATCGCTACGCATGACATGCAGCTTGTTGCCGAATGGGCCAATCGCGTTATTGTCATGCATAACGGCCAAGTGGCGCTTGATACCGATCAACGTTCGCTTTTCAGCCATACGGTCATTCTTGAGAAAGCGGGGCTCCTTGCGCCGCAAATCGCCTTGCTTAGCCAGCGCCTGGGCTTCGAGCCACCCTGCTTGTCCGTAGCCGAATTCACCGCTCGATTATCCCGCACGCCGTTATTTAACCGTAATTCCCATTTAGATAAGGAGGACAACACCGTTGGAAGCCATTAAGCAAAGCATGCTCGACAAGCTGAGCGTAGAGCAAATTAAAATCGAATTGATGCGTACGGCCTTCGGCAGGCAGTCGACCCTGCTGTCGCGCTTTGATCCGCGTATCCTGCTCATCTGGTATTCTTTTTTTGCCATAGCGCCTTGGTTTATTCATAACAAAGCCATTTTGCTCGGCATGCTTATTCCAATGCTGGTTCTTACGCTCTCCTCTAAGGTAAGTCCGCTTGTCCTAATCATTATGGGTGTCGGACTCGTCAGTGAAATCAGCTACATTTTATTCGGCTCCCTCTTCTTCGGCGGAAGCCTGGCCGGGGTATGGCCGCTCATGACATTGACGTTAAAAATATTACTCATCTCGTTAGCCAGCATAGCCGTCTTTTCCAGCATGGACCCCGAGAAGCTTAGCGATGCGCTGCTTAGCATGGGAATGCCCGGGCAATTCAGCTTCGGTGTCTCTTATGGCTACCGAATGCTGCCGATTCTGATTGAAGAGTACCATAATCTGATCCACTCGTTCCGGCTGCGCGGACGCGCGCCTCGCAAGAAAGGTTTTTTATATATGCGGTCGCTTGTCTATATGGCTAAAATCGGCGTTTTCGCCTTTTACCCGCTCATTTTAAATACAGCCAAACGGACCCGAACGACAGTGGAAGCGTTAGAGGTACGCGGCTTCACTTATGCGCTGGTCAGTCCGGAGGCGAAACGGCTGAAGCTTTCTCATATGCAGGTTCGGCCGCTTGATTTCATCTTTCTCGGCTGTTCTTTGCTGTTTATGATCGCTCTGGTTAGTCTTGGGCATTTTATATCTTTCTAATTTAGAATCGAATGGAGACTACCTACTTATGATGAATATTGATTTGCATACCCATGGCAAGCTTTCGAAAAAAACGCATTTTTCACTTGACTATTTCCTCTCGATGGCTCGCGAAGCGAAGGAAAACGGGCTGCAGGCCGTGGCGCTGACCGAGCATTTTAACACGCTGAACTTTATGGATATGCTGGATCAGCTGGACTATCATTTTGACTATACGAACGATTATTATCTCGTCGAGGGATTAAAGGTATTCTCGGGCATGGAAGTGGATGTGGCGAACAAGGGTCATATTCTGCTTATTGGCAACCGTGTGATTATTCGTGAGCTGCGGCAGCAGCTTGATGCGCATACCGCGAAGGACAGTTTCATTCCGCTTAAGGAGCTGCTTGACCGTACCGATGATTATCCGCTGCTTCGGATCGGCGCTCATCCGATGAGAGAGAGCACGCCCCTTACCCATCACGCTGCAGCGACGCTCCAGCGTCTCGATACGCTTGACGTGAACGCGAAGGATTTATTCCAATACGGCTTTGGCATGGCTGATAACGTACAGCAATTCGCAGATGAACTGGGCCTGCCGGTCAGTGCGGGGAGCGACTCCCATCAGCCTTTGCAGTTCGGCAGCGTTATCAACCGTTTCGATAAGGATTGCCATACGGCTGAACAGCTGCGGACTGAGCTTCTGAACGGAAATTACCAGCTTGAAATCTCTCCTTGCCTGAACGTCAAGGTGAAGGCCGCGCAGATGATGAAGGAGCTGTTGAAAAAATCAATGGTGGTAGCCTGACCTATTTGCAAATACAAAAGAAGCAGCCCTGGGATCCCAGAACTGCTTCTTTTTATCGTCGATGGCCAAGGTCGCTTAAAGTCCAGTCGGCGTTTGGAACATCGTTGTCAATTCATCAAGCGTAATCGCGTCCGTCGGGATTTCATTCTCGAACTTCGGCGCTTTGCCGATATCCGAATAAGTGACATCATAATGAATGCCAAACTTCACGTTCTGACCGCTTTCTTTATCCGATGCGGTAATGTTCAGCTTAGCTGCCTGGTAAGAAAGATAACCATCCGAGATCGCTGCCGTAGCCTTCAACGTGTTGATTTTGACATCATTTTTAAGCGTATCTACAATTTCTGTTTTGTTCGTTTCAAGGTCAGTCTTGAACTTCTCGATATCCGCTTTCTCAAGCTGCAGCGATTTAAGCGAGGCTTCATTGGCCAGAAGCACGTTCAGCACCTCAGGAAGCACCTCATTAACGATTGTATCTACCGTTTGCGGATAGTTGCTCTCGTTAATTTCGAATACAACGACTTGGTCGGCTTTCATATCCGCCGGCAGATCCGCATCTTCGGCCTTTGGTTTGCTGAAATAGGTCTTCTCGTCAAAATGTTTAAGCAGCACTTCGCCAAGCTCTTTGACTAGCTTCTGCTGGGCAGCTGTATCAAGCTCAGCCGCGCCCTGCTGCTTTGCAAGCTCTTTTAGATCAATCTTGATGAACTTGCCTGTAATCGTCTCAGGCAAAGGCAGCATTGGAATTTGCGGCACCTTTACGTACAGCGTTTCCTCTGTCAGGATCATCGGCACCGTCAGCTTCATTTCCATGTCGCCCGGAATAACGATTTCCATATTCAGATCTGTGCGCATAGGGTCTTTTTGATGTACGGCGTCAACGGTAATCGACGCATCCTTAATCATGCCTACGATAGCAGCAGTTGCAGCAGCATCGCCTTGCATGGCTGCATCCTGCGGGATCTCCAGTTCATCTAATCCAATGGACATTTTGATAGCATATGAGTCCGCCTGCGAGGTCTTCGTCATAGCCGCTTGCAAAGCTTCCTTCGGCGGTTTGCCCGTGCTGCAGCCTGCAATAACGACCAAAATAACGGCTAATAAAAGCACCGCTATTTTTTGAAACTTTTTCATGTAATTTGTTCCTCCCCTATCTTTGTATGAGCACCTCCATTCTATACTAAAAAAGCACGCTTTAGAAGTTATATCCAAAAAATCCCGTTTCAGCTGACTGAAACGGGACGTTTGATCTATTCATTTTGAGACTACAGAAATATTGCATTACCCCTCAGGGTTATTATGGCTCACATGATTACTTTGCTTTGTTTTCTTCGATCCGGATAAAGGCTCTTGCTGTCCGCCTCCGCCATTTCGCTGCTGTTTAATGTTCTGAGGATTTTCCGGCACGGGTACGCTGTCTGGCTTTGTCATTCATTCTCCTCCTCTACAGGTTTCATTCCAACCCAAGTCGTTAATCCTTCTGATGCTCTAAATCGACTGGCTGGTCGTGATTTAATGCATCTTGGTGGCGCCGGTCGTTTTTATCCTGCTGCAGCTGCTGGGCTTGATGGCTGTTGACCGGCTCTACAGCAAGGGCTTCGACCACATTGGACAAATTTTTATCAGCAGTTCCTTTTGCACGCGTCATCGGTTTTTCTCTCCTCTACACATGCGTCAAACGCTGCAGCGCCTGCGCACATTCATGCAAATGTCTAGTATAATCCTGTATAAGCTCTTGAATGACTTCACCGCGTTCATCGACTGAAATTTTGTCCTTCTCTACGTCAATAAACTCGACCTTGACCTCACGGCTGTCTACATAAGTAACTTTAAAATCGAACGAATACGCTTGATGCCCCGCCGTTTCAATTGTCACACGCAATGACTTGGAATCGGACTCGTCAGGCAGCACCTTGCTGCGATCCGCACTGTTTAACATCTCCGGCAAGGTTTGCCGCCAAGCATCTGCCAGATTTTCTTGATTCATTTGAAGCTCATCTGATTTACCCATTTAATAAAGCACCTCCACATCGTATAACATGCGAAAAGCAGCTTTATTTTATACGAGGGGAACCATTACAAAAAAAGCCCAAACGCTTTAGCGCCTGGGCTTGTTCATATGTATCTGGGGAAAAATATGGAGGAGAGAGTGGGACTCGAACCCACGTGGGCTTGCACCCTAACAGTTTTCAAGACTGCCCCGTTATGACCGCTTCGGTATCTCTCCGTATAATGAATTGTCACAAGAAATATTGTACCACAGGTCAAAATATAAATGCAACTATATTTTGACCCTGCGGCAAAGAAATTAAAGTTTGTCTGATGGAATCGAGCTAATGCCGCCCATATAAGGACGCAATACCTCTGGAATCGTTACAGACCCGTCTGCTTGCTGAAAGTTCTCAATAATCGCTGCAAACGTACGTCCAACAGCCAAGCCCGAACCGTTTAAGGTATGGACGAATTCAGGCTTGCTCTTCGTATCTCTGCGGAAACGAATACCAGCGCGGCGCGCTTGGAAATCTTCCACATTCGAGCAGGATGAAATTTCCCGGTATGTGCTTGCGCTTGGCAGCCACACTTCTAGATCATACGTTTTGGCAGCGGTAAAGCCCATATCGCCTGTACAAAGCGCCAGAACCCGGTAAGGCAAGCCCAGAAGCTCCAGAACCTTCTCCGCGTTGGCCGTCATCTTCTCAAGCTCGTCATAGGAATCCTCGGGCTTCGTCAATTTGATCAGCTCAACCTTATTGAACTGATGCTGACGGATCAAGCCGCGTGTATCGCGTCCGGCAGAGCCGGCTTCCGAACGGAAGCATGAGCTGTAGGCCACGAAATATTTAGGAAGCTCCTCGGCAGTCAAAATCTCTTCCCGATGAAGATTCGTAACCGGAACCTCCGCCGTTGGAATAAGAAAATAATCCGAATCGGATATTTTGAATAAATCCTCTTCAAATTTTGGAAGCTGTCCCGTACCGACCAAGCTGTCGCGGTTGACGATATAAGGAGGCAGAATCTCTTCATAGCCGTGCTTATCGCTGTGCAAATCCATCATAAAGCTAATTAACGCACGCTCAAGACGCGCGCCGAGACCCCGGTAAAATGTAAACCGCGAGCCCGTTACCTTGGCTGCACGCTCGAAATCCAAAATGCCTAGCGCTTGCGCAACCTCCCAGTGCGGCTTCGGCTCGAAGTCAAAGCTAGGTACCTCGCCGTGTTTGCGAAGCTCTACATTGTCTTCCTCCGATTTACCGATTGGAACGCTGTCGCTAGGAATATTCGGAATAGCTTGCGTCAGCTCTTCCACCTGCGCTTCCAGTTCACGCAGCTCATCATCCAGCTCTTTGATCCGGTCGCCGACTTCTCTCATCTCAATGATAAGTGACTCCGCATCCTCGCCCGTTCTTTTGAGCTTGGCTACTTCTTGCGATACCGTATTGCGACGGCTTTTTAGCTGTTCCGTTTCCTGGATAAGATCCCGGCGCTTCGTATCAAGCACAGGGAAATTAACGATCAGATCGAGTGAAGCCCCGCGGTTGCGAAGTGCCGTCTCCACTTTCTCGAACTCATTTCTTAACAATTTAACATCCAGCACGTTTCAAAAGCCCCTCTCTGAAGGGAGTGATTTTATATTATTTTTGTAAAGCCTACTCTTTGCCTGCTGCTGCTTCCTTCACCATATCGACGAAATACGCATGCAGCCTGAAATCATCGGTCAGCTCAGGATGATACGACACGGCAAGGAGATGCCCTTGTCTAGCCGTAACGATCTCGTCTCTGTATGTAGACAATACCTCAACGTCAGAACCGACTTTTTTGATCAAGGGTGCCCGGATAAAGACTGCGCGAACAGGCTCGTCTATACCTTTTACATCCAAGTCCGTCTCAAAGCTTTCCTGCTGCCGGCCAAAAGCATTTCTGGCAACCGTCATGTCCATGAGCCGTAAATGCGCATCCTCTTGTCCTTCAATCTGATCCGCCAACACGATAAGGCCTGCGCAAGTGCCGAACAATGGCTTGCCCTGCGCGGAGAAGTCCGCAATGGCTTCCATGAAGCCGTATTTCCGCATCAGCTTGCCGATCGTCGTGCTCTCGCCGCCAGGAATAACAAGTCCCTGCAGCTCGTCAAGCTGCTCAACCCGCTTAACGGCGACCGCCTCTGCGCCCGCCAATTCTAAGCTTCGTATATGCTCTGCCACCGCGCCTTGAAGCGCTAGTACGCCTATCTTCATTGCTCTAATCGCCTTCCTTTACGGGCAAGGGCCGGCAGCGCTATACGCGCTAAGCCGGCACCTGCATATTACATCTATTAGATACCGCGGTCCTGCATGCGCTCCGAAGTGTTAAGCTTGGAAATTTCGATGCCCTTCATAGCAGCTCCCAAGTTTTTCGATACTTCAGCAATTAGCTTGTAATCTTGATAATGAGTCGTTGCTTCAACGATTGCACGAGCGAATTTCTCTGGGTTTTCCGATGTGAAAATACCGGAACCAACGAATACGCCGTCTGCTCCAAGATGCATCATCAAAGCTGCATCGGAAGGTGTAGCCACTCCGCCAGCTGCGAAGTTAACCACTGGAAGCTTGCCCGTCTCATGTACGTTAAGCAGCAAGTCATATGCTACGCCAAGAATTTTAGCTTCATGATAAAGCTCGTCCTTCGACAAGCCTTGAATTTTACGAATTTGACCATTGATCAAACGAAGGTGGCGAACAGCCTCTACGATATTGCCTGTTCCTGGCTCACCCTTCGTACGAAGCATAGCAGCTCCTTCTTGGATACGGCGCAAAGCTTCTCCAAGATCTTTTGCTCCGCATACGAATGGGATCGTAAACTCATTCTTGCTGATGTGGAACACTTCATCTGCCGGCGTAAGCACTTCGCTCTCATCGATATAGTCAACGCCCATTGATTCGAGCACTTTGGCTTCTACAAAATGCCCGATACGAGCCTTCGCCATAACCGGAATAGAAACGACTTTCATAACTTCTTCTACAATAGTCGGATCAGCCATACGGGCGACTCCGCCTGCTGCACGAATTTCGGAAGGAACGCGCTCAAGTGCCATTACTGCCGTTGCCCCTGCCGCTTCCGCTACCTTCGCTTGCTCGGCGCTCATAACGTCCATGATGACGCCGCCTTTTTGCATTTCTGCCATGCCGCGTTTTACGCGCGATGTACCTGTTTCCATGCTTATAATCCTCCTATTTTCATCCAATAAAATGTATATTACCGCAGTTGTTCTAACCATTGATTTTACAGGAACCAAGATTAATCGACAAGCCTTGATTTACTTTATTCCCTTGTTTTCTACTCGGATTAGAACAAATTGACGATTCCGTTAAACAAACCTGCAAAGAAATTACCGATGGCGCGGAACATCAAACGGAACCAGCCTGCTTTTTGTCCCTCTTCTGTCGTGATCAAGTTCACGGTATGCTTCAATTCTTGCTTTGTTTCCGTGTCCGTATACTTGTAAGTGACCGTTCCAACCACAGTGCCTACCGGAATCGGAGCAACGAGCTCATCCTCGCTTTTCACCTTGCTCTCTAGGACCTCGATCTTCGGCTCTGTGCCCTTTTTCACCATAAAAGTGATATCCTTGTCCGTTACTACCGGAAGGGATTTCTTTTTGCCCTTCTTAATCTTAACCGTTTGTACCGTTTCTACCACGGATTTTGGCGGAAGCACCGTCTTTTTCTCAAAAGTGCTAAATCCGTAGTTGTACATCTTAGCCGTTTCGTTAAAACGAGCGGACTTGGTTGCTGTATCCATAACAACGCTTATGAAGCGCTGTTCGCCCTGTTTTACCGTACCCGTAAAGTTGTAGCCGGCTGAATTGATAAAGCCCGTCTTCATGCCGTCGACGCCTTCATAGGCTAAATGCTTAAGCCCTGTTTGATTTACATTCGTGCCCAGCATCCAGTTGATGTTAACGATGGGCTGATCATCACGCTCACGGAATTTATATTCCTGCAGCTTCGAATATTCAAGAAACTCCGGATGTTCGCTCAAAATGATCTGCGCCAGCTTGGCCATGTCGGAAGCAGAAATCACCGTCGTTTCCGATAGTCCTGTTGCGCTTGTAAAAATCGCTGTCTTAAGCCCGAGCTTGTCCGCCATTTCGTTCATTTTCACCACAAAGCCTTGCTCGCTTCCCGCAATTTGCGAAGCCAAAGCAATTGTTGCATCGTTTGCGGAGCCTACTGCCATCGCTTTATATAAATCCCTAACCGTATGTTGATCGCCTTGTGCTAGAAATACGGATGATCCATCGGGTGGCGTGGAGGCAGCTTCCGCACTAGTCGTAATTACCTCATCCCAAGATAAACGCTCATTCGTAATTTCTTCAAGAACGATATATTCCGTCATTAGCTTAGTCATGCTTGCCGCAGGAAGCGGTTCCTCTGAATTCACCTCATATAAAACTTGACCGGATTCCGCGTCAATTAAAATAGCTGCTTTGACCTGTAAGCCTAAAGAGTTTTCCGTGCTGGGTCTTCCTTCATATCCATTCGCCATTGCCACCGCAGAACCAAGCGACAGCATTACCATCCAAACCGCCAAACTTGCAGCGATGACCGACTTCAACCGAACCGGCCTTACCATTTCCTTCAACGTCGTCTCCCCTTTTCCCACTTGGTTTGTCCGTTGTTTATTGTAACATATCAAACCCTAACAATTAAACCTCTACGATGCCATAGAAGAATGAGTAATCCTTCATAAAAAAAGACAAGGAATAGCGAATCATTCGCCTTCCCTGTCCTCGTTTCCATCCTATTAGAAAAGTATAATTTAAAGAGAGTAATTCGGAGCTTCCTTCGTAATTTGCACATCATGCGGATGGCTTTCGCGAAGACCAGATCCTGTGATGCGAACAAATTGCGTATCATTCTTAAGCTCGTCCAGTGAGGAAGTGCCGCAATAGCCCATGCCCGAACGCAAGCCGCCCAGAAGTTGATGAACCGTATCCGCAAGCGGTCCTTTGTAAGGAACCCGGCCTTCGATGCCTTCAGGTACAAGTTTGCTTTCGTTTTCTTGGAAGTAACGATCTTTACTTCCTTCTTTCATAGCGCCTATCGAGCCCATACCGCGGTAAACTTTAAAGCTGCGCCCTTGGAAAATCTCCGTCTCGCCAGGGCTTTCAGCCGTACCTGCAAACAAGCTGCCGATCATAATCGCGCTTGCTCCGGATGCGATAGCTTTCGTGATGTCACCGGAATACTTAATGCCTCCGTCTGCAATAACCGGAATATTGTATTCGCGGGCAACCGATGCGCAATCGTAAATCGCCGTAATCTGCGGCACACCGATACCGGCAATGACGCGAGTCGTACAAATCGAGCCAGGTCCGATGCCGACCTTGATCACGGATGCTCCAGCTTCGATAAGATCGCGTGTAGCCTCTCCAGTCGCAACGTTACCCGCAATAATCGTAAGATCCGGGTAAGTAGCACGAAGCTTGCGAACTGCCTCCAAAATATTAATGTGGTGGCCATGCGCCGAATCGACGACAAGAACATCAATACCTGATTGTACCAATGCTTCCGCACGATCCATCGTATCTTTGGAAATACCAACCGCTGCTCCGCAAAGCAGGCGACCATGCTTGTCTTTCGCCGCGTTCGGGAACTGAATTGCTTTTTCGATATCTTTTATTGTAATAAGACCTTTAAGCGTGTTCGACTCATCAATGAGCGGCAGCTTCTCGATCTTGTGCTTCTGAAGCAGTACTTCAGCTTCCTGCAGTGTAGTGCCTACAGGTGCTGTTACAAGGTTAGCCCGAGTCATGACTTCATTGATTTTGATCGAATAATCATGTACAAAACGCAAATCACGGTTTGTCAAAATACCGACTAGCTTCTTGTCTTGATCCACAATCGGTACGCCTGAGATGCGGTATTTACCCATCAGCTCTTCTGCGTCATAAACATGGTGGTCAGGCGTTAGCGAAAACGGATTTGTAATTACACCGCTCTCCGAACGTTTTACGCGGTCTACTTCCTCCGCTTGCTGCGCAATCGACATGTTCTTGTGAATAATGCCGATACCGCCCTCACGCGCTATTGCAATCGCCAATGCGGCTTCTGTAACGGTGTCCATGCCAGCGCTAATGAGCGGAATGTTTAGCTTAATGTTCTCGCTTAATCGAATCGAGATGTCAACTTCTCTAGGCAGCACTTCTGATTTGCGCGGAATAAGCAGGACGTCGTCAAACGTTAGCCCTTCTTTGGCGAATTTCGTTTCCCACACGAGTATGTTCCTCCCTTATTTTAAGTACGTCTCACATATATTATTAGCAATATTAGCAGAGGGGGTATAGGCTGTCAAGGCTGATGAATAGCTTTGTTTCATCCGGTTTATCCTCCATTTGGAAGACTTCAAGAACGGCATATCTTTAGAAAAAGTCGGGTAAATACGTTGTTCGTTCGGGAATTCGATCGTGTAAGCGTTTAATCAGCCCGCTATCTCCTTCAATTCGTGCAAATTGGGCGAGTTGGGTCGGCCGCAGGTACCCGAGAAGCATTGCCGACAATGAACCAATATCCATTTTTATCGCATTTTCTGAACCTTGAATTTTGTCCAAACGGATAAAATCCGCTTTTCCGGCTGCATCGATATGCAGCAAATAGCAGCCGTCATTCCAGGATGCATGCTCATCTCGCAGCTGTATTGGTATTTGATCGTCGATATTGGATGCTTGGAAGGAATATCCCTCAATAAACTTCTCCGCATCTACGATACGCGCCATAAAATAAGGAATAACCTCCTGTTTGATTCTCGGATCCGATAATAAAAATGGAAGCTGGTCATCCGATGGCACAGTAATGGTCAGTTCACTGATCATTGAGTCATGCTGTGAAATAAAGGACCATAATGCCCTTCTTGCCTCTTCATTTAAGTAAATGAGCTCATGTACCGTTAAACGGTTATTTTTCACTTCATAAATGACATAACCCGCCGCAACACCGCTTTTATCGTAATATAGACCGATTTGGCCTGGCTTTCTTTTGCTAATTCGATACTTCCACCATAGCTTCGTGCGCACCAACGAACCATTATATTTAGATGCGTATGCGTGGTAAATATCACTTAATTTGCTATAATCGCCGTCCAATCTTTCAATATGGCCCTCGTATGCTATTCTTGCAGGCAGCTGCTCTGATTTTATCGTGTAGGCCTTATGTTCGGTATAGGTCTCCCAGCCAAATTTACGATAAAAACCAAAGGCAAACGGATGTAGGAAAGATATAAATTGACCCTTAGATCTCATCTCGCTCAGCGATTGAATTAAAATTTGTGCTACCAATCCCTGTCTTCTGTACTCTGGCCATGTCGCAACGCCGGCAAGACCGCCCATGTTATAAACTTTTCCGCCAATATAGGTTTGAAGCTCCAGTACCGCAGCTTGCGCCGCAAATTTATGATCGACATACGCCGCATATCTCACCGCAGGCTCCGTTGCAAACTGCTCTTTTGATTGTTCAAGCTCGTCAGCAGATTTCACATATTGAAATGCAAATTGCGATAACGCCATACTTTCATAAAAAAGCTCCATACTCATATGTCTCACTTCAACTTGCTTTGCCACTTGGAAACGCCTCCTTATTCTATATAGCTATATCATAACGTATATACAACAAAAAAACCTACCGCATCACATGCGATAGGTCTTTCGTGCTTGGCGACGTCCTACTCTCCCAAGACCCTGCGGTCTAAGTACCATTGGCGCTGGAGGGCTTAACGGTCGTGTTCGGTATGGGAACGCGTGGTTCCCCTCCGCCATCGCCACCAAACGTAGCGTATTGCACGCTGAAAACTGGATACGAAAGTTAGGTTTGCTGAAACCTTTTTAGCTGCTGTCTGCCGGATGTATGGGTCCGGGACAAACTTAAGCGTATGCTTACGATGTAAGTTTGCTTCTCAAACTTTTTAGGATAAGCCCTCGACCGATTAGTATTCGTCAGCTACACACATTGCTGTGCTTCCACCCCGAACCTATCAACCTCGTCGTCTTCAAGGGGTCTTACATACTGGGAAATCTCATCTTGAGGGGGGCTTCACGCTTAGATGCTTTCAGCGCTTATCCCGTCCGTACTTGGCTACCCAGCGGTGCTCCTGGCGGAACAACTGGTACACCAGCGGTACGTCCATCCCGGTCCTCTCGTACTAAGGACAGCTCCTCTCAAATTTCCTGCGCCCGCGACAGATAGGGACCGAACTGTCTCACGACGTTCTGAACCCAGCTCGCGTACCGCTTTAATGGGCGAACAGCCCAACCCTTGGGACCTACTTCAGCCCCAGGATGCGATGAGCCGACATCGAGGTGCCAAACCTCCCCGTCGATGTGGACTCTTGGGGGAGATAAGCCTGTTATCCCCAGGGTAGCTTTTATCCGTTGAGCGATGGCCCTTCCATTCGGTACCACCGGATCACTAAGCCCGACTTTCGTCCCTGCTCGACTTGTAGGTCTCGCAGTCAAGCTCCCTTATGCCTTTGCACTCTTCGAATGATTTCCAACCATTCTGAGGGAACCTTTGGGCGCCTCCGTTACATTTTAGGAGGCGACCGCCCCAGTCAAACTGTCCACCTGACACGGTCCCTCTGCCGGTTTCACGGCAGCAGGTTAGAACTCCGATACGATCAGGGTGGTATCCCAACGTCGCCTCCACACAAGCTGGCGCTCATGCTTCTCAGGCTCCCACCTATCCTGTACAGATCGTACCAAAGTCCAATATCAAGTTACAGTAAAGCTCCATGGGGTCTTTCCGTCTTGTCGCGGGTAACCTGCATCTTCACAGGTATTAAAATTTCACCGGATCTCTCGTTGAGACAGCGCCCAAGTCGTTACGCCATTCGTGCGGGTCAGAATTTACCTGACAAGGAATTTCGCTACCTTAGGACCGTTATAGTTACGGCCGCCGTTTACTGGGGCTTCGGTTCACAGCTTCGGGTTACCCCTAACCGCTCCCCTTAACCTTCCAGCACCGGGCAGGCGTCAGCCCGTATACTTCGCCTTACGGCTTCGCACAGACCTGTGTTTTTGCTAAACAGTCGCTTGGGCCTTTTCACTGCGGCCCCCTCGGGCTATAAACCCTACCGAGGCACCCCTTCTCCCGAAGTTACGGGGTCATTTTGCCGAGTTCCTTAACGAGAGTTCTTCCGCGCGCCTTAGCATGCTCTGCTCGCCTACCTGTGTCGGTTTGCGGTACGGGCACCTTCACCTGGCTAGAGGCTTTTCTTGACAGCCGGAGTACATGACCTTCGCTACTATAATTTTCGCTCCCCATCACAGCCCAGCCTAACAGTGTGCGGATTTGCCTACACACTAGCCTCACTGCTTGGACGGGCTATTCCATCAGCCCGCGTCACTGCCCTTCTGTGTCACCCCATTGCTCATAACGGTTTACGGTGGTACAGGAATTTCAACCTGTTGTCCATCCACTACGCCTTTCGGCCTCGCGTTAGGTCCCGACTTACCCTGAGAGGACGAGCCTTCCTCAGGAACCCTTAGGCTTTCGGCGGACAAGATTCTCACTTGTCTTTTCGTTACTCATACCGGCATTCTCACTTGAATACAGTCCACCAGTCCTCACGGTCCAACTTCAATCCGTATTCAACGCTCCCCTACCCAAGTACCATAAAGGTACATGTCATAGCTTCGGTGGTGTGTTTAGCCCCGTTACATTTTCGGCGCAGAGTCACTCGACCAGTGAGCTATTACGCACTCTTTAAATGGTGGCTGCTTCTAAGCCAACATCCTGGTTGTCTTTGCAACTCCACATCCTTTCCCACTTAACACACACTTGGGGACCTTAGCTGATGATCTGGGCTGTTTCCCTCTTGACAATGGATCTTAGCACTCACTGTCTGACTCCCGAGTAGCACGTCTATGGCATTCGGAGTTTGACTGGACTTGGTAACCCTTGGCGGGCCCCGCACCCAATCAGTGCTCTACCTCCACGACGCTCATTCCTCGAGGCTAGCCCTAAAGCTATTTCGGGGAGAACCAGCTATCTCCGAGTTCGATTGGAATTTCTCCGCTACCCCCACCTCATCCCCGCACTTTTCAACGTGCGTGGGTTCGGGCCTCCAGTGCGTGTTACCGCACCTTCACCCTGGACAGGGGTAGATCACACGGTTTCGGGTCTACGACCACGTACTTATTCGCCCTATTCAGACTCGCTTTCGCTACGGCTCCGTCTTCCCGACTTAACCTTGCACGTGATCGTAACTCGCCGGTTCATTCTACAAAAGGCACGCCATCACCCATTTAACGGGCTCTGACTTTTTGTAAGCGCACGGTTTCAGGTTCTTTTTCACTCCGCTTCCGCGGTGCTTTTCACCTTTCCCTCACGGTACTGCTTCACTATCGGTCACCAGGGAGTATTTAGCCTTGGCAGATGGTCCTGCCGGATTCCGACGGGGTTTCACGTGTCCCGCCGTACTCAGGATCCGTCTCGGAGAGTGCTTGCTTTCGGTTACAGGGCTTTTACCTGCTCTGGC